>CAMLIU010000201.1 GCA_946479995.1 uncultured Gemmatimonadota bacterium
GCGGTACCACGCGGTCGATGACCGGCGCGCGTCCGCCGACGCCGAGCGCCGCGTCGGACGGCAGTGACGCCTCCGCCACCGCCCCTCGCACCGCACTGACGAGATTCTCTCCCGTCTCGCGGAGCACACGCGCCACGGCGCCGATCGCCGCGCCGATGACGCGCGCCGGATCCACGGTGGG
Organism: uncultured Gemmatimonadota bacterium; assembly: GCA_946479995.1. The sequence continues at coordinate 182 of CAMLIU010000201.1, forward strand.
GCGGTCGCCATCGGGGTAGAGCGACGAGATGATCCGCGAACGCAGCGCGATGGCAATCGGCGTGGCGAATGCCAGCGCGTTGAAGTGCGGGTCGTAGTGCGTCCCGAGGCCCTCGATCAGCGCGGCCGTCCGGGCGAAATAGACCAGATGGCTCGGCAGCACGATCGGCCAGTCGTACAGCTCGGCGAGGACTTCATCGGCGAGAAGGTCCATGCGCTCGCGCGTCGTGTTGCGCTCGTGCGCCACGTTGAGCAGCACAGCGGCGAGGCGCTCGATGACCGCGGGATCGGCCCCGGTGGTGACGAGCCCGAGACGATAGAAGCTGTCGGCGAGCGCTCGCGGATCCTTGCGGATCGCGGCGAAGATGGCGGCCACCAGCTCGCGCCGCAGCTCGAGCGGCACGCGCACCACCATTCCGAAGTCGAGCAGGATGATACGGCCGTCGGCGCTCACGTGCACGTTGCCAGGATGCGGATCGGCGTGGAAGAGCCCGTGCACGAGCATCATGCGCGCATAGATGTCCATCACCTCGCGCACCACGCGGTCGGAGTCCACGCGCCCCTCGCGCACCCACTCGTCCAGCCGGTCCACGCGCCGTCCGGGGCAGTACTCCAGCACGAGGCAGCGCTGCCGGACCATCGCCGTGTACACGCGGGGGACCCAGACCTCGCGCCTGCCGGCGAAGTTGCTGCCGATGGCGATGGCATGCGCCGCCTCGCACCGGAAGTCCATCTCCTCGGCGACACGCACCGCGAACTCGTCGATCACGACGCGCGTGCCGATGACGTGCGGGTTCGGCCACCAGCGCTCCACGACACGGATGATCCGGCGCGATGCCTTCACGTCGGCGGCAACGAGCGCCTCGACGCCCGGACGCAGCACCTTGATCACCACTTCCTCGCCTTCGTGGCAGGCGCGGTACACCTGCCCGAGCGACGCGGCGGCGAGGGGGGTCCAGTCGAATCGCTCGAACAGCTCGTCCGGCGGGGCGCCGTATTCCTCCGTGATGACGCGTTCGATCTCGCGCGACGACACCATCGGCACCTGGTCGGTGAGCGTGGTGAGCGCCTTCGCATAGACCGGCGGGAGGATGTCGGCGCGGCCCGCGAAGAGCTGCGCCATCTTCACGAAGGTCGGGCCGAGGGCGGCGAGCTGGGCGACCAGCCGCGCCGCACGGCGCTCATGGTCGGCGGAGGTGCGCACGGCCGGGGCGCCGAAGAAGAACCAGCGCCGATAGTCACGCCAGAAGGCGAGTGCCAGCGGCAGCAGCCGGTACAGGATGACGAAGAGGCGCATGGCCGCAGTACGGGCGAGGCGCGTGCCGCCGCCGGTCAGCGCTCCCGCATGGACTCGGGATCCACTCCGGTCGCGCGCAGCCAGGCTTCGTACGCCTGGGGCATGATCTCGGATGGCTTGATCTCGCTCCGGCCGCCCCAGAACACGTTGGTGTACAGCACGGGGATCCCCGCCTCGGCGAGGTGCTCGTCGATTGCCGCCTTGTGCGCCAGCACGACCGGCTTCTCGGTGCCGTGAGCAACGGCCATGATGTTCACGTGCGCGAACTCGTCGCCTCCCTCGCGCCAGTAGGCGTGGGTGAGGATGTGATGACGACCGACTTCACGCCCCGCCTCGATCTCCCGGCCTTCCGGCACGCGCCAGTGGAAGAGCGCGTTGTAGCGCGTCACGCGTTCGCCGGAGGCGGACGGTTTCACGTGCTCGAGAAACGTGGAGAACCGGCCGATGACGCCACGCTCGGCAAGCGCACGTGAGACCCGGAGGAATTCCTCGTACGACACGCCCGCCTCCTCGGCGCGTGAGCGCCACGGTTCCGGCCGCAGCTCGTCCGGCTCGAACTCGCGCTTGAGCGGCCCGAGCACGCGCCACTCCAGGTCGTCCAGCTCCACGATGTTGGTGTCGATCACGCGACCCGGCTCGTCGGTGCGGCTGCCGGGCGCCATCCCCCGGCGGCGCACGTGGCCCACGCCGAGCGCGAACAGGTGCCGCGCCGGCATGATGCGGAAGGCGGTGGCGCCGATGCGGCTGGCAAGCAGCTCGCAATGCTTCTGCATCGAGAAGCCCTGCGGCACCTTCAGCGTCGTCCACAGCCGATACACCGAACCGGTCGTCTCGGCGTCGGTGCTGCGAACGACGACGTGGCCCGAGAAGGGATCAACCTTCGACAGGTAGTCGAAGGCGGAATCGAGCTTGTCCGGTGGAACCTTCCAGGCCACCAGCGCCCCGGGCGCGAGGTTGGTGGCCATGAGCGTCTGGCGGATGCGCCGGATGACGCCACTCTCCAGCATCGCCCGCAGCCGCTCGAGAACGGTCTCTACGGGCAGCTCGCTCAGCCGTGCGATTTCGGCGAACGGGTCTTCGAGGAAGCCCGCAATGCGGTCCTCGCTGACGGCGAGGATGCGGGCGTTGACAGGATCGGTGATCTCGGTCGGGACGGTGACAGCCATGAGTGAAAGATAGTGGCCGTACCCCCTCGCCGGGCTGCGCCGCCGACCGCTCCGATCCTCAGTACGGCGGCAGGGAATGACGAACGGCGCGGGCCCCGGCGGCCACGCCGGCTCCCACCGCGAAGCCGACGCTCAGCGCCGTTCCCAGCCCCACGAGGGGGAGAAGGCCGAAGATGGGCCAGGCGATGACGGCCGCCCCCACTCCGGCGATGACTGGCGCCAGCACATTCTGGACGGCGTCCACGTACCGCAGGCGCCGCATCACGAAGTTGCGCGACTGCGCGTAGGCGAGCGTGGCGAGCGCCAGGGTCACGAGAAAGCTCAGGATAACGAACATGTGGTCCTCATCGGCTGCAGGTCTGATGTGCCGTACGTCACGACACGTCGTCGGTTTCACGGACGACGCTGGCTGCCGCCCCCGCCGCGCCGTAGCTTCTGCCCACCTCTACCACCGGCTGCATGATCACCCTTCGCGTCACCCGCCACGACCGCAACGAGCAACTGCTCGCCGAGTGCCAGAGCGCCGTCATCCCCGCGCGCGGCGAGGTGCTCCAGCTGGATACCGTGGAGAGCGACGGCTCCATGACTCGCCCCAGCACGATGTGGCGCATCGTCGCCGTCACGGTGCACGTGCCGTCGCTCAACTCGAGCGCGCCCGACGATGGCACGCCGCTCTGCGTCCGCACGGTGGAGGTGAGCGTGCTTCCGGATGTGTCGTTGCCCGCGCTGCACCAGTCCGCTGAACAGGTGCTCGCGGAATCGCGTATGTAATCTGGTCGGCGTCGATGCCCGGCGCCTGTGCTGCCTCCGACTGACTCCGCCCGCTAGCTTTCGGCAGTGACTCGCCCGTCCATGCCCGCCGTGTTCTCCGACGCCCGATCGATGCGTCCGCTGCTTCCAACCGGAGGCCACCACCGCGTCAGCCTCACGCTGCCCGACCATCTTGCCTCCTGGCAGCTGCCTCCCGGGTGGAGCTGGGGGTCCGAGGGGGTGTGGGAGGACCATCGGCATTTCCAGGAGATCGTGGACGCGCTGGGTCGGTCGCTTTCCCTCGTGAGCGCCCCGCTGCCGGAGCATGCTGCCTGGCTCGAGGCCGAGGCGCGCGCACTCGCGCACCGCAACCATCCCGCGGTCCCGACCACCTATCATTACTGGACCGCCAACTCGGACTCCCGCCGCGGTCCCGGCTACCTGCGTCGCTGGATCGCCGGCGAGACGATGGCGGCGCGCCTCGGACGCGCCGGCGCCGAAGACATTCCCACCGTTCTTCGCGTCATGCGCGAAGTGGGCTCGACGCTGTCGTACCTGCACGACGGTGGCAGCGTCCACGGCGCCGTGTTCGTCGGCAACGTGCTGGCCTCGCCGATGGGACGCCTCTGGCTGCTCGGCTGGCAGTGGGCCGTGCCGATGGAGAGCATCCCCGACCGGATTGCGCCGGATGCGACCACGATGCCCATCCCGCCGGATTGGCGCGACGGCTGGCAGCCGACCTTCGCTTCCGACCAGTGGCAGCTCGCGGCGCTCTGCTTCCATGCGCTCACCACCGAGCCACCGCCGCCGGACGACATCCCGCCGGTGGCGCTCGTCCGGCCGGACCTGCCGCCGTCGGTGTCGGTCGTGCTCGACCAGGCGCTGCAGGCCGATCCGGCGAAGCGGTATCCATCGGTCGCGGCGATGGTGCGCGCGCTGGATCGGGTCATCGGCAGCCGCACCGTGCTCACCCTGAGCGGCGAGCACACGGCCGCCGCGCGCGAATCACCCGAAGTACGATTGCGCTGGGCGCTCGCCGACGACTACGAGGTCATCGCGCCGCTGGGCTCCGGCTCCTTCGGCTCGGTGTGGCGCGTGCGCGACCTTTCGCTGGGCCGCGAGGTGGCGCTGAAGCTGCTGCATCCGCACGTCGCGCGTGACGAGCGCGCCGTGGGACGCTTCCGGCGCGAGGCACGCCTGGCGGCGCAGCTCGCGCATCCTGCCATCGTCCCGATCTACGACTGGGACAGTCGTGGCAACGTGGCGTGGTACACGATGGAGCTCGC
>CAMLIU010000202.1 GCA_946479995.1 uncultured Gemmatimonadota bacterium
GGAAGCTCTCGATGTTCTCGTCGAGCTGGCGCGCCTGGCTGTCGGCGACGAACACCACACCGTCGCACCCCTGCAGCACGAGCTTGCGCGTCGCCTGGTAGTACACCTGCCCCGGCACCGTGTAGAGCTGGAACTTGGTGGTGAAGCCGGAGATCGAGCCGAGGTCGAGGGGGAGGAAGTCGAAGAAGAGAGTGCGGTCGGTCTGCGTGGCGAGCGAGACCATCTTGCCCTTCCGGTCCTCCGGCACCTGCCCGTAGATGTAATGCAAGTTCGTCGTCTTCCCCGAGCGGCCAGGCCCGTAGTAGACGATCTTGCAGGTGATCTCGCGCGTGGCGTAGTTGACGAGCGACACGGAGTGGGCGGGTAGGGCTCGCTCGGCCTAGGCGCGGCCGAACAGGACGGCGAGATTGCGATCGAGGTCGCGCTCGAAGTGCTCCGCGAGCGCGGGGGACGAGGGAGGCAATTCGACCGAGGCGGCGGCGTTCAGGGAGGCCACCAGCTCGTCGAAGTACAGTCGGACCAGCCCGAGTGAGCTCTCCGACCCGAATACGGTCAAGAATACATACGCGCCACGCGGCGAGAGAACCTCCCCCAGGAATATCTGACGCGTAGCGCCTGCGTGGTGCAACCCGCGGAAGGGACGACCGTCGAGCATGCGCCCCAGCTCGCCGGCCGAGGCGTGGATCGCCGCCGCGAGCGCGCACGCCGACATCACGTCCACGGCGCGCGCAAAGCCATGCTGGGCCAGCACCTGGCCGCTCGGATGAAGGAGCAGTGCCAGCTCCACCTCGGCATCGGCAACGAACTGGCGCAGCGGCGCCTCGATCCACGACTCCACGACGGTGACGGGCGTCATGCCGCGCTCCCGCCGGCCAGGGTCGGCAGCTCGGCAGCGGCGCGCAGCATCTCCACGCGGATCAATCCCACGTTCGCCGAGGTGTGAGCGACGACGATCAGCACCATCGGGCCAGCCCCGACGGCACACAGGCGGCCCATCGGTGCCTCGAGCTGCATGAACGACACGGCACCCAGGTGCGCTGCCCGCGCCGACAGCCGCGCCTTGCGGTAGAGCGACGCGGCGAGCGCTGCTACCCGGTCGCCCGACTGACCGATCTGCATGCTCGAGTCGATCACGATGCCGTCCTGCTCGCTGGCCACCAGCGCCGCGCGAACGCCGCGCTGGCGCGTGAGGCCGTCCAGCATGGGAGTGAACTGGCTGCTCATGCGGCACGCTCCCCGAGCCACCGTGCAGCGCGTTCCACGCAGCGGTCGAGCAGGCGGCGCACGAGCCCCAGCGGCGTGGCACGTGACGTCGCGAGCACCAGCAACCCATCATCCGGTGAGGGCGCCATCGCCACCACCGCCACCTCCGTCTCGAACACGATGGAGGACCAGTCGCCGAGCGACAGGTGGCGCGTTGCACGGCGCGCCGCGTCGGTGACGCCGCTCAGCTCCGCGCCCACCTCCTGCGCCACGTCGTTCCCCTCGTGGTCGAGATAGGCGCCGCCGAGCACGAGCCCATCACGGTCGAGCAGCAGCGCCGTCTGGTCCACGTCGCTCAGCACGTCGGCGAAGAGGTACCGGGTGTCGTGTGACGCATCGGGAGATGGCGCCGGCGCTGCGTCCGCTGCGGGCTCCGGCGCGCGTTCGCTCCCGGACTCGACGGCCGGACCGAGTGCGGCGCGTACGTTGGCGAGCGCCTGCACGATTCCCTCATCACCCGGCGCCGCCGTTGCGGCAGCGCCGAGGTAGCTCTCCGCCTCGGCCAGCCGGCCCTGCTGATAACAGATGAAGCCCATGCCGCGCAGCGCACCCACGTGGCCATCGGCGAGACGCAGCACCATGTCCCACTCGTCGAACGCGCGCTGGAGCTCACCGCGGTCCACGGCGATCCGCGCCAGCAGGTCGTGCCCGTCGGCGAGGTGTGGATGCCGCTCGAGGCCGCGCACCGCGACGCGGTGGGCGAGGTCGAGCTGGCCCTGGCGGCGCAGCGCCTCCCCCAGCGGCACGAAGACGAGGCTGGAGGGGTCGCGGGCCAGCGCGTCACTGAGGCGGCTCACGTCGTCAACCATCGACGTGTGCCTCCATCAGGTGCATCATGCGCGTCAGCGCCTCCAGCGCCGCGGTCACCCGGCTCGTGTCCGGCGACGCCGGCGCGAGACGGAGGAAATGCTCCCAGCTCGCGCGCGCATTCGCGAAATCTCCAACGCGCACGGCCGCGAAGCCAAGGTCGAGGTGCACGTCCGGCGTGAGCGGATCCACCTGCACGGCGCGGCGCAGCTCGTCCACCGCGTCGGCGTGACGCCCGAGGCGCGACAGGGCGTGCGCGGCGACACGGTGCCCTTCGGCCAGCCCCGGATCCGACGCGACAGCCGACCGCGCCGCGTTCAGCGCTTCCTCGAACCGCCCCGACGACAGGCTGCTTCGTGCCCGCTCGAGCGCCGAGGACTTGCCGCGGATCACGCCCGCCGAGGCGGGCGTCTGCGCGTCGGGCTGGGTAAGCACCACCACGCCGGTGGACACGAGCCCGTACGCGATCTTGGCCACCTCGAACTCGCTGCGCCCGAGCGCTGCGGCGATGGCACGCAGGTCCTGCGTGCCGTCGATCGTCATCAGCACTTCCCACTCGTGCGGCAGCAGGTCCACCATCGAGTCGCGATGCTCGTCGGCCGGCGCGAGCGCAGGCACGACGCCCAGGCTGGGCACCTTGTCGGCGATGCGCGACCACTCGTCGATGCGCCGCGCGCCCTCCATGAGGAGCGACTCGGTGGAGATGCGGATGCGGGCGTCGAGCGGGATCTCGCCGATGGGCTTCTCCTCGAACGAGAAGAACCCCTCGCGCCACGACATCAGCTCGAACACCACGTTCTCGATCGCCTGCCGCAGGTGGCGCTCCATCTCCTTCTGCGAGATCACCCCGGCGGCCACGAGGCGGTCGCCGAGCCCTTCGCCGGGTCGCTCGGGAAGCGCCTGCGCCGCCGCCACGTCGCCGTCGCCGATCTTCCCCGCCTGCCGGAGGATGCGCTCGATGGACGTCGGGTTGCTGCGCACGCTGGCGTGCAGCACCTTGCCGCCGTCGAACAGCACGTAGCCTTCGTCGTCGCGCAGGTCGGAGGTCACGCGCAGCGATCCCGTCTTCCGGCTGAGGTCCAGCAGCTGGAAGACGTCGTGGATGCCGAGCTCGCGAAGCGGTCCCTCGATCGCCATCTCAGGCTGCTCCCTTCGCGAAGATGCTCTGCAGGTCGCCCGCCGTGCGCGAGGCGCGGCGTGCGCGCCTCGCGAACTCGCCGGCCGGCTCGCGCTCGATCACGCGCGTCCACCGCTCGATGGCCTCGCGGAACCGCTTCTGCTCGTTGAGCAGCACGCCGTCGTAGTACAGGGCGCCAACGTGGTCGGGGTCGAAGCGCAGGATCCGCCGGAACGCCTGCACGGCGTCGCCCTTCTGCCCCAGCGCGAGCAGCGTCTCGCCGAGCGCGAGCAGCGCGTCGAGGTTGTACGGGTCGCGCTCGAGCAGGCCGATGAGCAGCGTCATCGCCTGCGACGCGCGCCCCGTCTGGGCCTGGATGCTGGCCAGCGCGAGGGTGGCTTCGGCATACGTCGGCACCGCGTCGAGCGCCGCGACGAGCTCACGCTCCGCCTCCTGGAGCAGGCCGCGCTCGCGCAGCAGCTGCGCGAGCTGGCGCCGCACCACGGCAAAGTCCCCATCCAGCGCGAGTGCGTGCCGGTAGGCCGCCATCGCCCCTTCGTTGTCACCGAGAGAGCGGGCGATGTCGCCCATCTTCTGGTGCACGTCGGCGCGCTGCGGCGCGAGCTTGCGCGCCTGGTCCAGCGCCGCGAGCGCAGCCGCGGGATCTCCCGAGTCGGCGCGCGCCGCCGCGGCGAGCATCAGGGTGTCCACGGAGGGAGCCAGCGTGATCAGGAGCTCCTCGGCGATCGTGAGCGCTTCGCGCCCGCGACCCATCGCGAGCAGGGCCCGCGCCTCGCCCATCTTCGCGCGCGTGTCGTCGGGAGCCTCGCGACGCGCCTCGCGGTAGCGCTCCAGCGCCTCCCCGTGCAGGCCCTGCCGGGAGTAGATGTCGCCAAGCAGCATGAGGCCGGCGGGACGCGACGCACCGCGCGCCATGGCGCGGCTCACTTCTGCGGCCGCGCGGTCGTACAGCCCCATGCCGAGATAGTCGGACGCCATGCCGAAGTCGTTCTCGCCGGCATCGCTCGCCTCCGGCGGATCAGTCGGCGCCGGCGTGAGGCTGGTGAAGAGCGAATCCAGCACCCGCGGATCGAACGCGAAGTCGGGGACCGCCTCGTCCAGGCGCTCGGCGGCGCCGAGGTCGGGCTGGATGGAGAGGTCCGGATCCTCGTACTCGAGGTCGATGGCGAGCTCGAACTTCTGCGCGACGTAATAGGGATCCAGCTCGAGAGCGCGCTTGGTCTCGCGCAGCGCCCCCTCGAAGTCGCCCAGGTTGGACAGCGCAAAGCTCAGGTTGTAATGCGCCTCCGCGAAGTCGGGGCGCGCCTGCACCGCCCGGGCGAAGGCGTTACGCGCATCCTCGTGCTTCTGCAGGTCGGCGAGCACGAGCCCGATGCCATTCCACGCCGCGGGGTCGTCTGCGGACGTCTCCAGCACGGCGCGGTACGCCTCGAGCGCGAGCTGGTACTTGCGATGCTTGCTGAGCAGCA
>CAMLIU010000203.1 GCA_946479995.1 uncultured Gemmatimonadota bacterium
GACGCCGAGATCGCGAAGGCGGACGTCGTCGTGATCGTGACCGACCACAAGGCGATCGACTACCAGCGCCTCGTGGACAAGGCGACGCTCATCGTCGACACGCGGAACGCGACGGCGAAGGCGAAGCGCACGAAGGCGCGCATCGTTCCGCTCGCTTCCTCGGCGCCGTTGGCAGCGAGCACGGCATCGTGATCACCTTTCATCCGCTGCACGCGTGAACATCACGGTCGTCGGCACCGGCTACGTGGGACTCGTGGTCGGCGCCTGCCTTGCGGAGACGGGGAATACGGTCATCGGCGCCGACGTGGACGCGCCCAAGATCGAGCGGCTCCGCGAGAACGTACTCCCGATCTACGAGCCCGGCCTCGACGATTACGTGGAGCGGAACCAGAGGCAGGCGCGCCTGTCGTTCACGACGGACATTGCCGGTGCCGTGGCGTCGGCGGATGTCGTGTTCATCGCCGTCGGCACGCCGCCGGACGAGGATGGCTCGGCCGACCTGCGGCACGTCCTCGACGTCGCGCGCGTGATCGGCGAGCACATGACGCGCGAGCTGGTGGTCGTCACCAAGTCCACCGTCCCGGTGGGAACGGCGAGCAAGGTGGCCGCGGTGATCGCCGAATCGGCGACCTTTCCCTTCCACATGTGCAGCAATCCCGAGTTCCTCAAGGAAGGGGCAGCGATCGAGGACTTCATGCGTCCGGATCGCGTGGTGATCGGGGTGGAGAGCGACCACGCACGGAGCGTGATGGCCGAGCTCTACGCGCCCTTCGTGCGTACGGGGAAGCCGATCATCTTCATGGACATCCCGTCTGCCGAGATGACCAAGTACGCGGCGAACGCCATGCTGGCGACGCGCATCTCGTTCATGAACGAGATCGCGATGCTCTGCGAGCGCGTGGGCGCGGACGTGGACAACGTGCGCAAGGGAATCGGATCCGACGGGCGGATCGGGCCGGCGTTCCTCTTCCCCGGCCCCGGCTATGGTGGCTCCTGCTTTCCCAAGGACGTGAAGGCGCTCGTGCGCACGGCCGGCGAGTTCGAGGTGCCGCTCCGCGTGCTGGAGGCGGTGGAAGAGGCCAACCAGGCACAGAAGCGGCGGCTCTTCCAGAAGCTCACCACGCTCGCCGGGCCGGTGAAGGGACGCCGCATCGCGCTGTGGGGGCTCGCCTTCAAGCCGAACACCGACGACATGCGTGAGGCGCCCGCCCTCGTCCTTGTTGACGAGCTGCTGGCTGCCGGCGCCGAGGTGGTGGCCCACGATCCGGTGGCCATGCACGAGGCGAAGCGGCGGCTTGGCGACCGTGTCACCTTCGCCGAGAACGGCTACGATGCCATCGACGGCGCCGACGCCCTGGTGGTCGTGACGGACTGGAACGAGTACCGCCATCCGGACTTCGCCCGCATCCGGCGCCTGCTTCGCACGCCCGTGGTGGTGGACGGCCGCAATCTCTACGACGCGCGGAAGATGCGCGCCCTCGGCTTCGCGTACGACTCCATCGGCCGCGGCGCGCCGTCGTGAGGGTCCTCATCACCGGCGCCGCCGGGTTCCTCGGCTCGAACCTCTGCGACCGCTTCCTCGCCGACGGGCACGAGGTAGTCGGGCTCGACAACTTCGTCACCGGGCACGGCGACAACGTCGCGCACCTGGCGACGGAGCGTCGCTTCACCTTCGTGCGCCACGACATCTCGACGCCGACGGCGATCGACGGCCCGCTGGATGGGGTGCTCCACTTTGCATCGCCGGCCAGCCCTATCGACTACCTGGAGCTGCCGATCGAGACGCTGCAGGTGGGCTCGGTGGGAACGCATCACGCGCTGGAGATCGCGCGCCAGAAGGGGGCGCGCTTCTTCATGGCGTCCACGTCCGAGGTGTATGGCGACCCCCTCGTGCACCCGCAGCGGGAGGACTACTGGGGGAACGTAAACCCTGTCGGCCCCCGCGCGGTCTATGATGAAGCGAAGCGCTTCTCCGAGGCGATCACGATGGCGTATCACACGCATCACGGCCTGGACACGCGCATCGTACGCATCTTCAACACCTACGGACCCCGCATGCGGCCGCGGGACGGCCGCGTGGTGTCCAATTTCATCGTGCAGGCCCTCACCGGCGAACCGCTCACCGTCTACGGCGACGGCCTGCAGACGCGCAGCTTCTGCTACGTCTCGGACGAGATCGAGGGGATCTACCGCCTGTTCATGCACGGTGACGCGCAGCCGACGAACATCGGCAATCCGGACGAGTACACGGTGCGGCAGCTCGCCGAGCTGGTGATCGAGCTGACCGGGTCGTCGTCACCCATCATTCGCGAGCCGCTGCCCGTAGACGATCCCAAGGTGCGACGTCCGGACATCACCCGGGCTCGCACGATGCTGGGCTGGGAGCCGGCCGTGCCGGTCCGCGAGGGACTCGCGCGCACGATCGAGTACTTCCGCGGACTCGTCGGGACGGAGCTGATGGCGCCCCGCGTACCGCGTTCCCGCCCGGGCGCCCCCAGCGCCGGCACGGGCTGAAACGGCCCCGACGGTGGGATCTCACCCGGCACCGGTGTATCTTTCCCGGATTCCGTCCGAACCGCAGGATTCCTCGCGGGTATCTCTCTCAGATATGCTCTCTTCTCGTCGGGCGCTGGTCGCCACCCTGTTGCTGCTGCTGGCGGCCTGCCATCCCGAATTCCAGGTCACCAAGTTTCCCACCAATGAGGCGCTGTATCGCGCCGCCATGGAGGAGTTCTCCCATGGCCGGTGGGACAACGCCGTGTCCGCGTTCGAGAAGCTGACGACGGACCTGCCGGCACGCGATACGCTCCTTCCACGCGCGCACTGGTACCTCGCGCAGGCGCACCAGCATCGGGACGAGTGGGTCCTGGCGGCCACGAGCTTCTCCCGCCTCGTCGAGAGCTTCCCCGACGACTCGCTGGCCGACGACGCGGCGCTCGAGGCGGCGCGCTCGTACCGCAAGCTCTGGCGCAAGCCGACGCTCGATCCCACGTACGGCTACAGCGCGGAGGCCAGCTACAACACGCTGCTCAGCCTGTATCCGACGTCGCCGCTCGTGCCGACCGCCCAGAAGGAGCTGGCGGCACTGATGGAGATGTTCGCCGAGAAGGACTACCTCTCGGGGATGTACTACCTGCGGCGCAAGGCGTACGACTCGGGAATCATCTACTTCAAGGACGTCGTCGCCAAGTATCCCGACACGCCGACGGCCAAGGACGCGCAGCTTCGCCTCGTCGATTCGTACCGGGCGATCAAGTACAAGGAAGACGCGCAGGACGCCTGCGCGGCGCTGCGCAAGAACTACCCGGCCGACAAGCAGGTGGAGGAGGCGTGCAAGGGCGTCGCCACGCCGGCGGCGACCGTCGCCACGCCCGAGTCGGCCCCGCCCACCTCGACGGGTCCTCCCGCCTCATCGCCCGTCACGGCCACCCCGCCGACCCCCTGAGGCGTGCGCCTCGGGATCTTCGGCGGGAGCTTCGATCCGCCGCATCTCGGTCACCTGCTCCCGGTCATTGACGCCGCGGAGGCGCTTGGCCTCGACGCGGTGAAGTTCGTTCCCGCGGCGGTGCAGCCGTTCAAGGTGGGGCGCGCGACCGCCCCGCCAACGGACCGCCTCGCGATGACCGAACGGCTCGTCGCCAGGATCCCCGGCTTCACCGCCGACGCGACGGAAATCGAACGGCCCGGGTTATCTTTCACGGTTGACACGCTGGCAGCGATCTCGGCTGCTCAGCCGGACACCGAGCTGGTGCTGCTGCTTGGCGCGGACGCGTTCGCGCTGTTCGACAAGTGGCGGGAACCGGAGCGGATCCGTCGCCTGGCGCGGGTGGCCGTGATGGCGCGAAGTGGTGAGTCAGTGCCGGCCGTGGACCTGACGGCTGGCGTGCAGGTTCTGCAGACGCGGCGGGTGGACATCTCGTCCACCGAGCTGCGCGCCCGGGTCGCTGCCGGACGCACCATTCGAGGATTCGTGCCGGATGCGGTGGCAGACTACATCGCCGAGCACCGGCTCTATCGGTAAGGGGACAGCATGATCAAGAGCGTAATCACCAGCATCCTCGGGACGCGGCACGATCGCGAGCGGAAGCGGCTCCAGCCGATCATCCGCGCCATCCACGAGCACGAGGCGCGGCTGGCCGACGTGTCCGAGGACGAGCTGCGCGCGCAGACGACGAAGTTCCGCGAGATCATCCGCGAGCGCACGGGGGCACTCGAGGCGCGCGCGGCAGAGCTGCGCGAGGGCAAGCGGTCGGCGACCGACGCCGTGGAGCGCGAGAAGCTCGACAACGAGCTGTCCGGTGTGGACGGCACGGGCGGGGTGGAGGGCGAAATCCGGAAGGTCATCGCCGACACCCTGGACGAGATTCTGCCGGAGGCGTTCGCCACGGTACGCGAGGCGAGCCGGCGGCTGGTCGGCACGAAGGTGATGGTGACCGGCCGCGAGCTGGAGTGGAACATGGTGCCGTACGACGTCCAGCTCATGGGCGGCATCCAGCTGCACCTCGGCAAGATCGCCGAGATGGCGACCGGCGAAGGAAAGACGCTCGTCGCTACCCTCCCGCTCTACCTGAACGCGCTGCCCGGCAAGGGGGCGCACCTGGTGACGGTGAACTCCTACCTCGCCCGCCGCGACTCGCAGTGGATGGGGCACCTGTACACCTACCTCGGCCTCACCGT
>CAMLIU010000204.1 GCA_946479995.1 uncultured Gemmatimonadota bacterium
TCGCGCCACTCCCCGAGCAGCGCGCGCTCGAGGGCGTCCACCGCCGCCGGCTCGGCGACGGCGCGCTCGCGCACCTGCGCAAAGGCGCGCACGAGGATCTCCCGGTCGCGCTCTCCCGCCTCCGGCCGCTCGGCATCCATGTAGGTGCGGTACACGGGCAGCACCGCCACGAGCTCGACGATCGCCCCCGCGTACGCGGCGATGGTGAGTCGTGGCCACCCCGCCTGGCGGGCCACGGCGGCGAGCATCGGCGCGATGCGGCGGACGTCGGCGTTGAGCGTGCTGCGCAGCACGCGTCGCTTGGAGTCCACCGCCACGGTATGGAAGTCCGGCTCGCCGCGCGGGCCGCGGTATCCCGACTCGATGACGGCGTAACCCGAGGGATCGATCAGCACGTCCTCGAGCGCCGTCATGAACTCGTAGCCCGTGGTGCCGTCCACCGGCCAGTCGTCCGGCAGCTGCTCGCCTTCGGCGAGGATCTTCTCGACGAGGATCGGGAACGGCTCGCCTCGGCGCGCGGCGGGCCGGCGCGCCTCCACCGCGTTGCGCAGCCGCTCCAGGTAGCGGCGCGGCTCGAGCAGTCCGTCCACGTGGTCCACCCGCAGGCCGTCGACCAAGCCGTCGGCCACGAACTGCAGCACGAGGCGGTGCGTGGCCTCGAACACGTCCTCGCGCTCGACACGCAGGCAGATCAGCTCGTTCACGTCGAAGAAGCGACGATAGTTCACGTCGCGCAGCGCATCGCGCCAGAAGGCGAGCTCGTAATGCTGCTTCGCCAGCAGCGCGCGGAGCCGCTCGTGTCCCTTCGGCCCGTGCGCCCAGTTGAGCACCGGGATGCGCGCCGACGGGTCGCGCATCGCCACCTCGAGCTCGGGCGGGAGGGTCGCCGGATCGAGCGGGATCTCATGATCGAAGTAGCGCACGCGCGCGCCGCGGTCGTCGATCTCCAGCGCCAGCTCGTCGCGCTCGATCACCTGCTCCGGCTCGTCGCCGAGGATGGGCAGCAGCACCTTCCCCGCGAGGCGGCGTGTGGGCGCGCGCCACTGCACGTCGAACCAGCTCGCGTAGCGCGAGCCCTGCCCGTGCGTGAGGAGGTCCTCCCAGTACGGGTTGTCCGCGCCGATCCCCATGTGGTTGGGCACGATGTCGAGCACGATGCCCATGTCGTGCTCGTGCGCCGCGTTCGCCAGCGCCACGAACGCCTCTTCTCCGCCCAGCTCCTGGCTCACGAGCGTGGGATCGGCCACGTCGTAGCCGTGGGTGCTCCCCGCGCGCGCGGCGAGCACGGGCGAGCAGTACAGGTGCGATACGCCGAGCCGCCGCAGGTACGGAATGCGGCTGCGTGCGTCGTGCAGCGTGAAGGCGGCGCTCAGCTGCAGCCGGTAGGTGGCGGTGAGCGCGCGCCGGCTCATGTGGGCTGGCTCGCGGAGTCCGTCACCGGTTTCTCGTGGCCCAGCAGCTCGTCGGTGCGCGACGAATGCAGCAGCACGTCCAGCGGCTCGCGCATTCGCCTCGACCAGCTCGGGTAGCGGTCCTGCCACACGCCGGGGATGTTCACCGGCTCCGACTCCAGCGCGAGGTCGTCCAGCGACAGTCCGACCAGCGCCGCCGGCGTGCGGCGCACGAAGGCATGCAGCGCGCGCACGAGGGCCTCCGGCTCCAGCGACTCGTGCGCCGACGGCGGGAGCAGCCCCTCCTCGATGAGGATCTGGATCACGCCACCGCGATCGTGCGCCCGGGCGCGCCGCGCGCCGGACAGCTGGTGCTCGTCGGACAGGTCGCCCAGCTCGCTGCGCAGCGTCACGTCGCGCTCGCGCATCCAGCCGGTCACCGGTGGCAGGTCGTGCGTGTTCACCGTGGTGAGGGCGAGCCGCGAGTAGTCGCGCGCGGCGCGGAAGCGGCCGTTCGAGTGATCCCACTCGAACACCACCACCTTGGAGCCGAGCACCCCCCAGCGCTCGAGCACCTTCGGCACCTCGGGGGGCACGGTGCCAAGGTCCTCGCCCACCACGATGGCGCCGTGCCGCATGCTCTCCAGCGCCATGATGCCGAACAGCTCGTCGCTGAACGACGTCACGTACGCACCGGTGCGCGCCGACTCGCCGAGCGGCACCCAGAACATGCGGAACAGGCCGAGCGCGTGGTCGATGCGCAGCGCGCCCGTGTGGCGGAAGCCGGAGCGCAGGAGCCGGATCCAGTAGTCGTAGCGTGTCTCGCGCAACACGAACGGATCCATCGCCGGCAGTCCCCAGTTCTGTCCCTCTTCCGAGTACATGTCGGGTGGCGCGCCCACGGTGGCCCCCTGCCGGAAGAGCCTGGGGTTCGCCCACACGTCGCTTCCCGACGGCGCCGAACCCACGGCGAGGTCCTGGTACAACCCCAGCGCGAGCCCCGACTCGGCCGCATGATGCGCCGCGCTGCCGAGCTGGCGGTCCAGCTCGAACTGGAGCCACATGTGGAAGCCCACGCGATGCCGCAGCTCCTCGCGGCGCCGTGTCACCTCGGGCGAGCCGGGATCGCGCAGCGGCTCGGGCCACACGCGCGCATCCGGTCCCTCCTGCTCCGAGATCGCCATGTACGTGGCGAACTGCGTGAGCTGCGGGTCTTCGCGTGTCACGTAGCTCTCGTAGGCGATGCCGCGTTCCGTGCGCGGCAGCAGCTCGCGCTCCTCGAAGGTGCGGTGCAGCCGCTCCAGCACCGGCGCGCGGAGCGCCATGATGCGACCGTAGTCGAGCATGCGCGCCGCGCGCAGCTCCGACAGCTCCTCCTGGAACTCGGGCTTCGCGATCATCGCCCGCGCGACTTCGTCGTACGCCAGCTCGGGGATGTCGTTCACCCGGAGGTATATGGAATTCCGGAACAGCCGGCTGATCGGGCTGTACGGGCTCACGTCGTAGCCTTCGTTGCGCAGTGCGTGCAGCGGGTTCACGCCGACGAATGCGCCACCCTGGTGGCCGAGCCATTCGCTGATCGTCGCGAGGTCGCCGAGGTCCCCCGCCCCCCAGTTCTCGCGGCTGCGCACCGTGTAGAGGTTGGCGGTGATGCCGAAGCCGCGCCGGCCGCGCAGCCGCAGCTCGGGCGCCATGCACCGCGGAGGGACGACGATCAGGCGCTGTGTGGCCGAGCGACGCTTGCCGCCTCCCTCGAAGGTGATCGTGAGGTCGTGGTAGCCCAGCGGGGGAACGATTGGCAGCGCGAGCGCGAATCGTCGCGACCGCCCGCCCTGCGTCATGCCGCACCAGCGCCACTCCACGCCCTCCTCCGTGCGCAGCACGAGCGTCCACTGCGCCTCGTCGGCGTGGATCGTCGGCATGCGCACGACGACGCGCGACAGCGACCGGCTCGTCTGCCGCACCACGCGCACCGGGTCGATCCACCGGCGTCGCGCGGCGCGACGGAGCCGGCGCAGCGCCTC
This sequence comes from uncultured Gemmatimonadota bacterium, assembly GCA_946479995.1. The sequence goes on from CAMLIU010000204.1 coordinate 3,416, forward strand.
CTGCGCCCGCTCCTCGGTGCTGGCGTCGATTCCCATCGCCGCGAGGAGCCGCACGCGCGTCTCGTCCGACGTGAGACGCAGCTTCTCCCCCGTCTGGTCGAGGTACGAGGACTGGATGCGCATGCGGTCGGCGAGCGCACGAAGGACCGGTCGCTCGACCTGCCCGCCCTGCTGATGGTGGTGATGATCGTGCATCGTCACGCGGGGTTCACTCCGGGCTCGCGGCCGGCGTCACTGCCGCGGCGAGCCGCGACGGGACGAGGACCATCACGCCAAGTGGCGGCAGGGTGAGCTCCACCGAGTAGCGGCGGCCGTGCCAGGGGATGTCGTCCACGCGCACGCGATCCACGGCTCCATAGCCGCTGCCGCCCCATCGCTGGTCGTCGCTGGAGAGCGCGACGAGGTATTCCCCCCACTCCGGCACGCCGATGCGGTAATTGTCGTGCGGCACCGGCGTCAGGTTCATCACCACCACTGCGTGGTCGTCACCCGAGCGGCGCAGGTACGAGAAGACCGAGTTCGCGCGGTCACCGATGTCGATCCACTCGAACCCTTCCGGCTCCGGATCCTCGCCCCAGAGGGGCGGGAGCCGCTGGTACAGCTCGCCCAGCCGCGCCATGTACGCCATGAACGCCGCGCGCGACGGGTCATCCAGCAGGTGCCAGGGGAGCGACTGGTCGTGGTTCCACTCGTCGGGCGGCGCGAGCTCGCTTCCCATGAACAGCAGCGACTTGCCGGGCCGCGTGACCTGGTAGGCGAGCAGCGCGCGCAGGTTGGCGAGCTTCTGCCAGTGGTCGCCCGGCATCTTGCCGTAGAGCGAGCCCTTGAGGTGCACCATCTCGTCGTGCGACAGCGGCATGATGAAGTGCTCGCTGTGCTCGTACATCATCGCGAAGGTGAGCAGGTCCTGGTGGTGCCGCCGATAGACGGGATCCTTCTCGAAGTACTGCAGGGTGTCGTGCATCCAGCCCATGTTCCACTTGAAGCTGAATCCCAGCCCGCCGCTCCTCGTGGACCGCGTCACGCCGGGCCACGCCGTGGAGTCCTCGGCGATCGTCACGCAGCCCGGTGCGTCCTCGCAGACGACGGCGTTCATCTCGCGCAGGAAGTCGATCGCCTCGAGGTTCTCGCGCCCGCCGTACTTGTTGGGCACCCACTCCCCGTCCTTGCGGCTGTAGTCCAGGTAGAGCATGGACGCCACGGCATCCACCCGCAGGCCGTCGATGTGGAACTCGTGCAGCCAGTAGAGCGCGTTCGC
>CAMLIU010000205.1 GCA_946479995.1 uncultured Gemmatimonadota bacterium
CCATCGGTGCGAACGCTGACCGTCGGCGCGGCGGGGGCGCGGTCGTCCAGCCACGGCGAGGCCGGTACCAGCGCACGCTCGGCGTACGCCTCCCGCACGAGTCGCGCGTCGAGGCTGTCGGGGTCCTGCATGAAGACACTCATGCTGAAGTGGACATTGCCCGTGGCCGGCTTCCCCTTGAGCGCACGCGTGAGGCGGATCTGCTCGAGGACTTCGTCCGTGCGCCACCCCGATGCTCCCTTGAACGCTACCTTGCCGGTGTAGTTGCCCGGCCAGAGGTGGCGGTCCTTCAGGTTCTGCTCCGACCACCACGCGAGCAGCTCGGGATAGCTCTGCTCGGGACGGTCGACGGACCAGTAGAGCTGCGGGGTGAAGTAGTCCACCCACCCTTCGCGCAGCCACTTCCGCGCGTCGGCGTACAGCTTGTCGTACTGGGAGAATCCGCGCACCGACGATGGATAGCCCGGCTTCCAGATGCCGAACGGGCTGACGCCGAACTTCACCCACGACTTCACGGCGTGGATGCTGTCGTCGAGCTGCTGCACCAGCAGGTCCACGTTCCGCCGGCGCCAGTCGTCGCGCGACAGCTTGCCGCCACTGCGCCGATAGCGCCGATACGTGCTGGCATCCGGGAACTCGATCTCCCGTCCGCGCTTCGTCTCCGGATACGGATAGAAGTAGTCGTCCATGTGGATGCCGTCCACGTCGTAACGGCGCACGATGTCGAGCACCACCCGCACGGTGCGACGGCGCACGGCGGGGTCGCCGGGATCCATCCAGAGGTACGGTCCGTACTCACGGACGAGGTCCGGATTGGTGCGGCTGATGTGCTTCGCCGAGACCGTCTTCGTGGACGGCACCTTGGCGCGGTACGGATTGATCCACGCGTGCAGCTCGAGCCCGCGCTTGTGCGCTTCGGCCACGGCAAAGGCGAGGGGATCGTAGAACGGCTCCGGTGCTCGGCCCATCTGACCGGTGAGGACGTCGGACCACGGCTCGATGGACGACGGGTAGAGCGCATCCGCGGCCGGCCGCACCTGGAGCACGACGGCGTTCATGTGCAGCGCCGCCACCGTGTCGAGCAGGGCGATCAGCTCGGCCTTCTGCTCCTCGGTGGACAGCCCGGGCTTCGACGGCCAGTCCATGTTCCCTACCGTCGCGACCCAGACGGCGCGGAACTCCCGCGGCACCGGCGGCGGCGCGGTATCGACCGCAACCGTCTTCGTGTTCGACGGCGCAACCTGGCCGCAGGCGACGGCGGGAACGACGAGGAGGGAAGCGAGAAGGACGGCGGAGAGCTTGTGCAGTGACGACATGAGTCGGGATGCGGGGGGATTCGCAGTGTCGCCAGGGGAGGGGGGCGAGTCAACGGGGGTTCCGGCACACTGCAACTGAAGTACACCGTACCCTGTACCGCGTATCAGGACCTTTTGGCTGGCTTGGCCCAATGCAGCTCGGGCCCATGCGTAAGGAAAGAGGGCCCGACCATTCATTGGAATGGCCAGCCCCCTGGGTCTCGCTACGAGGTACGCGGTACGACGTACGTCAGTTGTAGTTACTGGCGCACCTGCCCCAACACTCTCTTGTACATCTGGATGTAGCGTGCCGCGCTCTTGTCCCACCCGAAGTCGCGCGCCATTGCTTCGCGCATCATCTCCTCCCAACCCTGCGTCTCGTGGTACTGCTCTACCGCGCGCAGGGCGGCACGCATGAAGTCCGCCGGGGTGTAGTCGTCGAACAGGAAGCCGGTCACGCCGTCCTCGATCGTGTCCGCCAGTCCCCCGACGCGACGCGCCACCGGAATGGTGCCGTAGCGCTGCGCGCGCATCTGCGTCAGGCCGCATGGTTCGTACAAGGACGGCATCAGGCACATGTCGGCGCCGGCGAGCAGCAGGTGCTCGAACTCGTCGGTGAAGTCCAGCTTCACCGCAATGCGGCTCGGCGCGCGCTCGGCGAGCTCCGTGAGCGCCGCCTCGTAGCGCTCCTCGCCATGGCCGAGGAAGACGTACTGGGCGTCGAAGGCGAAGTAGCCCGGGTCGCCAAGGATGAGGTCCAGCCCCTTCTGTGCGACGAGCCGCGCCGTGAGCGCGAAGATCGGCGCCTGCCAGCGGCTGAGTCCCGTGGCGCGCTGCAAGGCGACGCGATTGCGCTTCTTGCCGACCAGGCTGTCCGGTCCGAAACGGCGCGGGATGAGCGGGTCGATCGTCGGGTCCCAGATCTCCTGGTCGATGCCGTTCACGATGCCGACCAGCCGATCCTTGAGCGCGACGAACACGCCGTCCAGCCCGAACCCGCCCTTCTCCGTGCGCAGCTCGTGCGCGTGCGTCGGGCTCACCGTGATCACGAGGTCGCTGAACACGAGCCCGCCCTTGAGCAGGTTCACGCGCCCGTACCACTCGAGCTGGCGCGCGTTGTACAGCGTCCACGTCAGGCCGATCTCGGGCAACACTGAATCGGCGAAGTGCCCCTGGTAGCCTGCGTTGTGCACCGACAGCACGGTGCGGATCCCTTCGTAATAGGGATTCGTCTGGAAGTCGGACTTCAGGTACACGCTCGCGAGCGCGGTCTGCCAGTCGTGCGAGTGCAGGATGCTCGGCGGCTGCGCGAACAGGCGCGGCAGGGCGACGAGCACCGCGCGCGAGAAGAAGGCGTAGCGCTGCGCGTTGTCCGGATAGTCCCCCGCGTCGTCACCGTAGAGCCCGGGCCGGTCGAAGTACTCGGCGCTTTCCACGAAGATCACGCGTGGACAGCCGGGGGCGAGCGCGCCGGCAGGCTCGTACAGCCGCGCCGTCTCGATCCGGGGTCCCACGTTCACGGCGAAGGCCGGCCCCACGGGCTGCAGCTCGGTCCGCTCCCGGATCACGCCGTAGAGGGGGAGGAACACCGTGACCGGAATTCCGGAGGCCGCCTGATGCTTCGCCAGGCTGGCCACCGCTTCCCCCAGACCACCGGTCCGCGCGTAGGGCGACAGCTCCGGCACCAGATGGATCACCGGTGCCGCCGAGCCGTCCGGGCGCGTGAGTGGTGACGCCGGGGAATGACCCCGCACCGGCACGGGTGTGGCGCGACGCTGCCGTGGCCGGCGCTGGGTCGGTGCCGACGGCGACGCTGTCTCTCCCTGCTGCGGCTCGAGCGCCATCGTGGCGCCCTTCGGGTCGAGGTCGTCGGCGGACGTCGTGGTGCCGGTCGTTGTGGTGCGTGACGCGATGGTCATGGAAGACGGTCTGAGGCGGGGCATGTCGCAAAAAAGCAAATGCAAGAAGATCGCCGAAGCCGCGCCAGAAATGTGTACGGTTGCGTACTTCACGCCGCGTGCGCAACGTGTGCAGCGACATGACGAACCGCTCGCCTGGCTGCAAGGCGGACTCGTCGTCTCCCCCCTTGCTGCCCACATTGCTCCACTGCCCCCACCCATGAGTATGCATCGCCGCGAGTTCCTCAGGAATGCGGCCGGCGCCACTGCGCTCGTGGCCGCGGGCGCCGCGCTGGATCCGGTCGAGGCAGCCGCCGCCCGGCTCGCGTCGCTGCCCCGCAACGCCGAGCCGCCCGCCATGGATCCGGCGGTGCGCGAGCTTCTGCTCGAGGCGCTGGACGAGGCACGGCGCGGCGGCGCCGAGTTCGCCGACGCCCGCGTCGCCCGCACCCGCACGAGCTCCGTGCGCTCCCGCGAGCAGCGGATCATCGGGGTGTCGGAAGGCGACACGATCGGCATCGGCGTGCGCGTGCTTCTCGGTGGCAGCTGGGGATTCGGCGCGAGCCGCGAGCTCACGACGGCCGGCGCCAACGCCGCGGCGCGTGAGGCCGTCGCCGTCGCCCGCGCCAACCGGATACCTGGAGCCGACCGCGTGCGCCTCGCTCCGGCGCCCGTGGTGCCCGATGGACGCTGGCAGACGCCGCATTCCATCGACCCGTTCACCGTGCCGGTGGAAGAGAAGGCCGACCTGCTGCTGCGTGCGAACGCCGCCGCACTCAAGGTGCCGCGCGTCAGCTTCGTCACCAGCTCCATGCTCTTCGTGAAGGACGAGAAGAGCTACGCCAACACCGACGGCACCTTCACCCAGCAGACCACGATTCGCAGCTGGCTGCCCTTCACGGCGACGGCCGTCTCCACCGACCGCACCGACTTCCAGTCGCGGGGAGAAGTGATCGCGCCGATGGGCCGCGGCTACGACTACCTGCTCGAACAGAAGCCGGTGGAGAACGCGCCACACTGGGCCGAACAGGCGGTGGAGAAGCTGGGCGCGAAGCCGGTGCAGGTGGGCCGCTACGACCTCGTGCTGCACCCCAGCCACCTCTTCCTCACCATCCACGAATCGGTGGCGCATCCCACCGAGCTCGATCGCGCGCTGGGCTACGAAGCCAACTACGCCGGCACGAGCTTCATGGCACCCCCGCACAACGTGCTCGGCAAGCTGAAGGTCGGCTCGCCGCTGATGCACATCGTCGGCGACCGCGAGCAGCCGGGTTCGCTCGCCGCCATCGGCTGGGACGACGAAGGGGTGAAGCCCGACCGGTTCGACATCATCCGCGACGGCACGCTGGTGGACTACCAGACGACGCGCGAGCAGGCGCCGATGCTCGACTGGTGGTACAGGGAGCGCAATGCGCCGGTGCGCTCGCACGGCTGCTCCTACGCGCAGACGTGGTCCGACATCCAGTTCCAGCGCATGCC
>CAMLIU010000206.1 GCA_946479995.1 uncultured Gemmatimonadota bacterium
CCCGGCAAGGTGAAGCCGATGGTCGAGAAGTTCCGCACCATGGCGAGGCTCAGCGAGAAGGCGGGCCAGGGCAAGGTGCGCATCCTCACCGACTTCGTCGCCGAGCGCTACTGGACCATCGTCGCCGAGTTCGAGGTGGAGAACCTCGAGGCCTTCGAGAAGATGATGTCCGGCCAGGGCCAGCAGATGAGCCCCGAGGACCAGAAGGAGATGGAGCAGGTCTTCACCGGCTACCACGACCTCGTGGTGAAGGGCCGGCGCGAGATCTGGAAGATCGAGAGCTAGGCGCTCCGCCGGGCGCCGACGCGGCGCCGCTCCTCGTCCATGTCGTGGACCGGCCGCACCTCGATGCACCCCACCTTCGTCCACGGGAAGGTGGCGGCGATGCGCACGGCTTCATCCATGTCGGCCGCCTCGATGAGGTTGAACCCGCCGAGCAGCTCCTTGGTCTCGGCGAAGGGGCCGTCGTGGATGGTCTGGCGGCCGTTGCGGACGCGCACCGACTTCGCGGTGGACGCCGCCTTCAGCTGCTGCGACTCGATCAGGTACCCTTCCTGGTGCAGGTCGTCGGCATGCTCGAGGCACGAGCGCATCTCCGCATCGTACTTCTCGGCGGGGAGCGTGTCGACGAGCTCGGGGTCGATGTAGACGAGGAGGAGGAATTTCATGCCTGAATTTTAGTGCGCGACTGGTCCGTCTCGGCGACACCGCCCGGCGGGCCGCTGCGCATGGACCATTGGTACCGGGCTGGGCCGCTGGCGCGGAACGTTCGGTGGACTGGAAGGCTTGCTCGGAATATGCGTCGTATCGGCTTCGATCACGAGGCCCCGGGCATGCCACTCGAGCCACCCTTTCCGCCGCCGCGATGACTATTTCGCATCTGCAGCCACCCGTGTCCTCGCCGGCAGCGCACACCACTACCCTCCTCGCGAGAGAGTCGACGCTGGCTGCTCGCTACGAGGCGATTCGCACCCAGACCGAGCGCCTCTGTGAGCCGCTCGAGGTGGAGGACTACGTCGTCAGCTCGATGCCCGACGTCAGCCCCACCAAGTGGCATCTTGCGCATACGAGCTGGTTCTTCGAGACGTTCGTGCTCGCCGACCACGACAAGGCGTACCGCTCGCCCGATCCGCGCTACGCTTACCTGTTCAATTCCTACTACGTCCAGGCGGGGGAGCGGCACTGCCGCGCGAAGCGCGGGCTCGTGACGCGGCCCACCGTGCGCGACGTATTCCATTACCGGGAGCACGTGGACGACGCGATGCGCCGCCTCATCGCGCGCATCGGCGATGACGTCACGCATCCCGCCGCGGCATTGATCGAGCTCGGGCTGCACCACGAGCAGCAGCACCAGGAGCTGCTGCTCACCGACATCAAGCACGTGCTGTGGACGAATCCCCTCCGCCCCACGTACCGCGCCCGTTCGGCAACACGAGCCTCGAGCGCGCCACCGCTCGCGTGGCGGGACTTCGACGGCGGCATCGCGTGGATCGGCCACGAAGGGCCGGGATTCGCGTTCGACAACGAGGGGCCGCGTCATCGCGTCTTCCTCGAGCCCTGGCGCCTCGCCTCGCGCCTCGTCACCAACGGTGAGTACCGCGAGTTCATCGAGGACGGTGGCTACACGCGCCCCGAGCTCTGGCTGTCGGCTGGCCTCGCCACGGTGCAGGACGGCAGGTGGGAGGCGCCGCTCTACTGGGAGAAGGACGCCGACGGCACGTGGACCGAGTTCACGCTCGCCGGCACGCGCCCGCTGGATGGCGCGGCGCTCGCCGAACCGGTGACGCACGTGAGCTATTACGAGGCCGATGCGTTCGCGCGCTGGTCCGGTCGCCGGCTGCCCACGGAGTTCGAGTGGGAGGCGGCGGCGCGCGGCGCGCCGATCGAGGGACACTTCGTCGACTCGGCGCGCTTTCACCCGGCGCCCGCCGACGAGCGCGACGGGCTGGCGCAGCTCTACGGCGATGTCTGGCAGTGGACGCAGAGCAGCTACGTCGGCTACCCGAACTACCATGCCGCGGCCGGGGCGATCGGCGAGTACAATGGCAAGTGGATGGCCGACCAGTGGGTGCTGCGCGGCGCGTCGTGCGCCACGCCGCGCTCCCATGCGCGTCACACCTACCGCAACTTCTTTCCCTCCAGCACGCGCTGGCAGTTCACCGGCATTCGCCTCGCGAGCGGCGCGGCGGACGGGAGGCGCGCATGACGGCGGCCGACGGTACGGCTGCCGCTGCCGCCGAGCCACACGCGTCCACTGTCCAGGGCGACACCCTCCGCGATGAAGTGCTGCGCGGCCTGCGCTCGTCGCCGAAGATGCTGCCGCCCAAGCTCTTCTACGACACCACCGGGGCCGCGCTGTTCGAGCGCATCACGACGCTGCCGGAGTACTACCTGACGCGTGCCGAGCTCGAGATCCTGCACGCGCGTGTCCACGAGATCGCGTCGCTCGCCGGGCCTGGCTGCGCGCTGGTGGAGTACGGCAGCGGCGCGGGCATGAAGGTGCGCCTGCTGCTCGACGCGCTCGATCGTCCCGCGGCGTACGTGCCGATCGACATCTCGGCCGAGCAGCTCATCCGCGTGGCCGGCGAGATCGCGGCGGAGTATCCGGGCCTCATCGTGCAACCCGCGTTGGCGGACTACACCGCACCGCTCCACCTGCCCGATCTCCCGCAGCGCGCGCGGCGCATCGCCTTCTTTCCCGGCTCGACGATCGGCAACTTCCACCCCACCGAGGCCGCCGCGTTCCTGCGCCGCGTGCGCCGCACGGTGGCGAACGACGGTGCCCTCGTGCTCGGCGTGGACCGCCGCAAGGACGCGGCCGTCCTGCACGCCGCCTACAACGACGCGGCGGGCGTCACCGCCGCGTTCAACCTCAACATGCTGCGCCACATCAATCGTGAGCTGGGCGCGGACTTCGACCTCGAGTGCTTCCAGCACCGTGCCGTCTTCAACGCCGCGGAAAACCGTGTGGAGATGCACCTCGTGAGCCTCGCGCGGCAGGTGGTCACCGTCGCCGGTGCGCGCATTCCCTTCGAGCGCGGCGAGACGATCTGGACGGAGTCGTCGTACAAGTACGACCACGCGCGCCTCGAGCAGCTCGTGACATCGGCCGGCTTCGCGCTCACGCGCCTCTGGTCCGATGCCGGTGATCGGTTCTGGGTCGCGTTCCTGACGGCGGCGTGAAGCGCATCCTCGTGACCGGCGAGTCGACAGTGGCCAACGCGACGAATGAGCGCGTCGATCCCGAGTCGCCCTGGCCGGCGCTGCCGCTGGAGGCCTGGGCGCCGACCTGTGAGACGCTGCACCGCTGGGCGCAGATCGTCGGCAAGACGCGCCTGGGTCTCGCCCCGTTCGAGAATCACTGGTGGCATGCCGCGCTCTACGTCACGCCTCGCGGGCTGACCACGTCGGCCATGCCCTGCGCGTCCGGCCTGGTCGAGATCGAGTTCGATTTTCTGGACAGTGCGCTGCGGGCACGTACGAGCCGCGGCGAGACGCGACAGCTGCGACTGGAGAGCAGGTCGGTTGCCGACTTCTACGCTGAATACCGGGCGATGCTCGCGTCGCTCGGCGTCGACGTTCACATCGTGCCGACGCCGAACGAGCTGCCCGATGCCACGCCATTTCCGGATGATCATGACCACGCCACGTACGATGCGGATTCGGTGCGACGCTGGTGGCAGGCACTGAGCCAGGCGGATCGCCTGCTGAAAGACTTTCGCGGCGGCTTCGCCGGCAAGTGCAGTCCGTCGCATCTCTGGTGGGGCTCGTTCGACATCGCCTGTACGCGCTTCTCCGGTCGGCCGGCTCCGGAATACCAGGGGTCGGCTCCGAATACGCCTCCCTACGTGATGCGCGAAGCGTACTCGCACGAGTGCATCAGCGCCGGCTGGTGGCCGGGCACTGTCGGATCGCCAGTGGCCGAGCCGGCCTTCTATGCGTATGCGTATCCCGAGCCGGCCGGGTGCGACGCCGCGGCCATCCAGCCGGCCGGCGCCTTCTATCACGGCGACATGCACGAGTGGATCCTGCCCTACGAGGCCGTTCGCGGTGCAGACGATCCCGACGCCGCGATCACCGCCTTTCTCGACAGCACGTACACCGCCGCCGCCACCCTCGGCGAGTGGGACATCGTCGCTCTCCGCTCGGCGCGTGCCCGCGTCCTGGCTGAGGCGCATCACCTCAGTGGCGAACCCCGGAGGCCATCGTGACCCAGCAGTGCTCGCACCTCGATCAGGTGCACGACGTTCGTCCGCGCACGCCCAACGGCTGCGAGGAATGTCTGGCGATGGGGTCGGACTGGGTGCACCTGCGCCTCTGCCTCACCTGCGGCCATGTCGGCTGCTGTGATCAGTCGCGCAACAAGCACGCGACGAAGCACTTCCACCAGGTGAAGCATCCGATCATGCGCAGCTTCGAGCCCGGCGAAGACTGGGGATGGTGCTACGTCGACGAGCTGTTCATCGAGCCGGCGCCGACGGCGCTCACCCCGTAGTCCGCTCTTCCACGAACGCCTTCAGCCGGTTCGCCGCGTCGTCCCACTGCGCGGAGATCACGTCGAGGTATTGCCTCGCCTTCTCCAGGCGCTTGAGGTCGAGCTCGAACACGCGCTCGCGGCCCTGATACGAGTCGCGCACGAGCCCCGCCTCCCCGAGCGTCTCGAGGTGGCGCG
>CAMLIU010000207.1 GCA_946479995.1 uncultured Gemmatimonadota bacterium
TCCCCGCCCGCGTCTACCCGAACGGGGCGTTCATCGTCTTCCTCGCCAACCCGCCAGCCGACTCGGCGCGTTACACGCTCGTGGCGACGCGCGGCGCCGATACCTCGCGCAGCGTGCGCAACATCCGCTACCCGGCGCGCACGGCCGCGCAGCCGGTGGTGCCCGCTCCCACCCCGGACACGGGCGCCGCTCGCGCCAAGCCGGAAGCGCTCGCCACCTCCCGCGCCGACACCATGGCCGCGCTCAACGCGCGGCTCGACACCCTTTCCGCGGCGCTCAAGGCCGACCGCCCCATCGGGCTCGTCCAGATCGGCGAGCCCGATGCCGCTGCCGACACCGACCGCGTCATCAACGGCCGTCCCATCGCCGGCGGCACCTACAAGTGGTTCTTCGCGCCGGGCACCGTGGTCCCGCTCGTCGGTCGCGACGGCGGATTCTACCGCGTGCGCGTCGCCGGGACCCTCGACCTGTTCGTGGACTCCACCGAGGCACGCATCCTTCCCGACTCCGTGGCCCTGCCGCGCCGCGTGATGTCCAACATGAAGGTGCGCGGCGCACCGCTCGGCGAGGACGTCGTCATCCCCATCGGCGCGCGCGCACCCTACTTCGTGGAGGAGAACGACCGCGCCATCGTCCTCACCCTCTACGGCGTGCGCGGCAACACGGACATCATCAACTATGCTCCCGCCGACAGCATGATCCGCGCGGTGGAATGGGTGCAGGAGACGAATGACCGCGCGCGTGTGACCGTGAACCTGCGCGCCGCACCGTACGGCTACCTGGTGCTGTGGGAGAACAACGCCCTCGTGCTGCGGCTGCGCGGCCGTCCCGCCATCAACCAGCATCACCCGCTCGCCGGCCTCACCATCGCCGTGGATCCGGGCCACCCGCCCATCGGCGCCACCGGTCCCACCGGGCTGTGGGAGCCGCAGGCCACGCTGCCGGTGGCCTTCCGCCTGAAGCAGATCCTCGAGGAGCGCGGCGCCACCGTCGTCATGACGCGCACCACGGACTCCGCCGTCGCGCTGGGCGACCGCCCGATCATCGCGCGGAAGGCGAACGCGAACGCATTCGTCTCCATCCACTACAACGCCTATCCCGACGGGGTGAATCCCTTCGTCGCGCCGGGCACGGGGACGTACTTCTTCCGCACCCACAGCGAGCCCCTCGCGCGCACCGTCCAGCGCGGCCTCGTCTCGCACCTCGGCCTCATGGACCTCGGCGTGAACTACGACAACCTCGCCGTCGTGCGCGGCACCTGGTATCCCGCCGTGCTCTGCGAGGGGGCGTTCATCATGCTCCCCGACCAGGAGGCGGCGCTGCGCACCCCCGAGTTCCAGGACCGCTACGCGCGCGGCATCGCCGACGGGCTCGAGGAATACTTCCGCACCCTGCCGTCGCGCTGATGCGCATGCGCCGCCTCGCGCTCCTCGCGCTGGGCATCCTGGGCAGCGCTGCGCTCGCGCCCGCAGTGGCGCGGGCGCAGCCGGCGCCGTACCACCGCTATCGCACCCTCGCCACGCCGCACTTCCGCGTGCACGTGGCCGCGGGGCTGGAGCGCGAGGGACGCGTTGCCGCCGCGGCCGCCGAGCGCGCCTACTCCCAGCTCGCTCGCGTGCTGGCGGAGCCACGCGGGCCGATCGACGTCGTCGTCTCCGACGACGCCGACTACTCCAACGGCTTCGCCACGCCATTCCCCACCAACCGCATCGTCGTCTTCGCCACGCCGCCGGTGGAGAATCGCGGGCTGCGGCTCAACCCGGACTGGCTGGGCATCGTGATCACCCACGAGCTCACCCACATCTTCCACCTCGACCGCACGCGCCGCATCTGGTCGCTCGCCCAGCACGTCTTCGGCCGCGCGCCCTTCCTCTTCCCCAACGCGTACGGCCCGGCGTGGATCAGCGAGGGACTCGCCGTCTACTTCGAGTCGCACCTCACCACCGGCGGGCGGTTGCGCGGCGCGGAGCACACCATGCTCGCCCGCGCCGCGGCGCGCGAGGGGATGCTGCCGCGCCTCGACCAGCTGAGTGGCGGCACCTCGCACTTTCCCGGTGGCGAGATCGTGTACGCCTACGGCTCGCTGTTCCTCGACTATCTCGCCCGCACGCGCGGTGATTCCGCCATCCGCGCCTTCGTGGATGCGCAGAGCGCACAGCTCATCCCGTTCACCATCGATCGCGCCGCGCGCGAAGGGTTCGGCGTCTCGTTCAGCGACGCTTATCGCGCCTGGAGCGACTCCGTGACGCGCACCGCCGGTAGGGATGTGCCGCCGCTCCCCGGCTGGCGCGAGCTGACCACGCGCGGATACTACGCGTCGAGCCCGCGCTGGCTCGACGACAGCACCCTCGTCTACACCGGCACCGACGGGCGCGAGACGAATGCTGCGTACGCGCTCACCACGAGCGGGCGACGGACGCGCCTCGGCCGCCGCGACGCGAGCGGCGCGAACGACGTACTGCCGGGCGGAGGCCTGCTGTTCGCCCAGCTCGACTTCACCGCCCCCGAGCAGATCCGCTCCGATCTCTACGTCGCGTCGCCGGCCGGTGACGTACGCCGCCTCACACACGGCGCCCGTCTCGTCCAGCCCGATGCCCGCGCCGACGGTACCATCGTCGCCGTGCAGCTCGCGCCGGCGCGCGCGAGCCTCGTGCTGCTGGACCCGAACGGCAACCTGCTGCGCGTCCTGCGCGCCGCGGGGTCGGACGAGACCTGGAGCGAGCCGCGCTGGTCCCCCGACGGAGGTCGCATCGCGCTCTCGCATCGCCGCCACGGCGGCACCTTCAGCATCGAGGTCATCACTCCCGACGCGCCAGGCTACGTGGAGATCGCGCGCTCCCGCGCCGAGCTCTCGTCGCCGAGCTGGTCGCCGGATGGCCAGCGGATCCTCTATACCAGCGAGGAGAGTGGCTCTCCCCAGCTCGTCGTCGCCTCGGCCGGCTGGCGCGCGCTGCGCGACGAGGGTGGCGTTGCCCTGCTCACGCCCGAGCTGTCGCCGAGCGGCCGCCTCCTCGCGGCGACGACGCTGCGCGCCGACGGCTTTCACGTGGGTGTCGCACCGGCGGCGATCGCCGAGCCGAATGCACCGCCGGCGCGGGTGGACTCCGTGACCAGCGCCTCCACTGACACGGAGCCGCTCGCCCCGGGCGAGTTCACTCCGTACAGCGCGTGGCGCACGGCCCTGCCGCACTACTGGTATCCGCTCATCGAGCCCGGCGCGGCGGACGACACGCGCCTCGGCCTCACGACGAGTGGCGCCGACGTGCTCGATCGCTGGACGTACTCGGCCTACGCCGCGGTCCCCACGTCGGGACGCTTCGCCGTCGCCGGCCTCGCGCTGCGCTACGCCGGACTGCGCCGCCCGTACGTGGATGTCTCGCTCTATCAGGACTGGACCTCGCTCGGCGTGGTGCAGGACCGCAGCGACCAGGTGCTCGGCGAGGCGTTCAAGCGCACGCGCGATGCCTCCATCGCCGCGACGTTCGTGCAGCAGCACGTGCGCACCTACTCGTCGTTCTCGGCCGGGGCAGGAACCGAATGGCGATCCTTCGCCACCGCCCCCGAGCCGCTGCTCGCGCAGCTCGACAGCAGCTTTCACCGCGGCTACACCTTCCCGCGCCTCTTCGCCGGCGCGGTGTTCGCCAACACCCAGCGTCCTCCGCTCAGCATCTCTCCCGAGGATGGCGTCTCGCTCGGCGTCACGCTGCGTGAGCGCTTCCGCAGCGACGCGCCGTCAGCCACCGCGTCGGCGAGCGTGGTGGGCACGGTGCAGGGCTACAAGTCGCTCGACCTCCCCGGCTTCGCGCATCACGTGCTCGCGCTGCGCCTGGCGGGCGGCGTGGCCGACTCGCGCGCCGCCTCCGCGTTCGAAGTGGGTGGAACGAGCGGCACCGTGCTCGAGGTCGTCCCCGGCTACACCCTCGGCGAGGGACGCCGGACCTTCGGCGTGCGCGGCTTCCCGGCGGCGAGCGTCTACGGCACCGCTGCACTGGCCGCGTCGCTCGAGTACCGCGCGCCCCTCACGATGAACACCCGCGGCCTCGGCCTCCTGCCGTTCTTCTTCGACCGCTCCTCGATCACCGCCTTCACCGACGCCGGCGTCGCGACCTGCGCGGCCAACCCGCTCTACGTGGGCATCTGCTCCCCGACGCCGACCATCGGCCGCACCATCGCCAGCGCCGGCGCAGAGCTCAACCTCGCCGCCGCCGTGCTCGACTGGGACGTCCCGCAGCAGTTCCGGCTCGGCATCGCCGTCCCGATCGCCGGGCGAGCGCTCACGAGGGCGAAGCAGGTCAGTGCGTACCTGGCGTTCGGTTTGTCGTATTGAGCTCGCGGGCAAAAAGCGATCGGAGCGGAAAAGGCCGGATGAACGGCCTGAAACGACAGGATCTGACCCTGGCGGGATCGTAGCTCCGCGCACCGATGACCAGGCCTACACTCACGAAGTCATGAATGGATTGGAACGTCCGCGGGATGCTCCAAGGCGCACGGAGGCTCAATCGTAGAGGAGAGTATCCTGCAGTTTCGTAGTGAAGATCCGGCCCTTTCCGTTCCCAACGCTTTCACCTGGATTCCTCGCGAGATGCCCGCCATCCATCCCTCCGCATTCGTCCACGAAGGCGCGTTCGTCATCGGTGACGTCACCCTTGGCGCGCGCGTGAGCGTGTGGC
>CAMLIU010000208.1 GCA_946479995.1 uncultured Gemmatimonadota bacterium
TACCTGCTCATCGCCATCGCCGTCAAGCTGACCTCGCGCGGACCGGTCTTCTACTCGCAGGTGCGCGTCGGCGTCGATCGCCGCTACGACCGCCAGACGAGCGACGAGCGGCGCGTGCACGATCTCGGCGGGCGTCCGTTCACGATGTACAAGTTCCGCTCGATGCACGTGAATGCGGAACCCGATGGTCGTGCCGTGTGGGCGCTTCGCGCCGATCCGCGCGTCACCCTCGTCGGACGCGTGCTGCGTCGCACCCGGCTCGACGAGCTGCCGCAGCTGTGGAACGTGGTGAAGGGTGACATGAACATCGTTGGTCCGCGACCGGAGCGCCCGTCACTCTTCGCCGACCTGCGCCAGGGGATCCCGCAGTACCGCTTCCGCCAGCGCGTGAAGCCCGGGATCACCGGCTGGGCACAGATCAACCAGTGCTATGACGCCTGCGTGGACGACGTCCGGCGCAAGGTGCAGTACGACCTCGAATACATCCGCCGCCAGAGCCTCATCGAGGACCTGCGGATCATGACGATGACCGTGCCCGTGATGCTGTTTGGGCAGAAGGGTTGGTAATCACGACTCTTCGCTGTTTCTCACGTCGAAGGTCTGGCTGTTGCAAGTGCAGGACAGTCGCTCGGGCGAGTGCTCGGCGGCTGGAGTCGCGGCCGGCCACACCGGTCGCAGGTCGTGGTAACCATCAGGGGAGGAGACGAATGCGGATCGCGACAAGAGCAGTAACAGGTGCTCTGGTGGCGGCGGCCATCGCCGCTATACCAGCGCAGGCGCAGGTCAATTACTACACTCAGGGATTCTTCACGAGTGCGTATCCCGGGTGCGGCTCGCCGGGCGCCGTCACGCCGGTGCCGGGCGCGCCCCTCAGTGCCGCCTGCACGGGCGGCGGCTTCACGCTGACGTATCACGCGAAGGACCTGAACCCGGGCCTCATCGGCAGCGGGAGCGTGGTGAGCCTCGGCAACTTCGCACTCACCGGTTCGGGCGATGTCACGGTGCCCTCGGGCGCGGTGATGTTCACGCTGGCCATCCAGCAGACCAACCCGACCACGGGTACCGGCACGACGGTGGGCTCGTTCTCGGGCACGGTGCAGACCAACCCCGATTTCAGCTCGCTGATCTGGACGCCGTCGCCGCAGACGGTGGTGATCGGGAACACGACGTACCAGCTGATCTTCGACAACATCGGACCGGCGGCTGGGAAGGGCTACGCGATCGGCGTCAACAACGCCGCGAACCCGACCAGCATCCAGGCGCTCGTCACGGCCACCCCGGAGCCGGCGTCCATGACGCTGCTCGCCACGGGCCTCATCGGCATCTTCGGCGCGGCACGTCGCCGGAAGAACAAGTTGAACGCCTGATCCGCAGTCGTCGTTTGTACGATCGAGCCGCACCTCCGGGTGCGGCTCGTTTCGTTCAGCGACCAGCCACGCCGCGCGACGGTTCCTGCACCCGGATCACCCGCCAGCCGGCGTCCGACTTCACCAGCAGCGCCTCGCGGTAAACGGTGTCACGATCGGCGGCCATCGCGGCGCCGTTCACGTTGGGGGCGACCGTCTCCACGTATTCGACTCGCGCGGTATCCTTGCCCACGAGCGTCGGCCGCTCGCTCACGGCGAGGTGCTGGTGTCCCACCGGCACCGTCCAGCCGCGGCGCGGATGGCCGGTGGGGAACGAGTCACGCTCCACCTCGATCCATCCTCTCGCGTTGAGCTGCCCCTGGTCCGTCAGGTGCGCGGCGCACCACCCCGGATCGCTCACGATGCCCGCCGACGTGTCGGTGAGCACCAGCCACGCCGACACGACGAGCGGGCGCCAGTTGCCCACCTGGTCACGGACGACGGCGGTGTCGGCATGGCCGTCGAACTTCGCGATCACCTCGGCACAGGAGAACCAGGGCGGGCCGTCCCTCCACACGCGGCGGTATATCGTCGACGTGTCGTGGCTGAGCGGCGACCGCTCCAGCGCCTCGAGCGCCGCGCTCCTCGACGGTGCGCCACGACAGGCCGCCGTCGCGAGCGCCATGACCATCACGAGCAGGTGACGGCGCGCCTTCCAGGGGGAGGGCCGTGCGTCCGGCAAGGCGTCTGCCACTCAGCCGCGCGCCAGGGCGCGAGCGACCTGCGCTGCTGCGCGGTATCCGGAGGCGATGGCGCCGTGCACGGTGGCCGTGCGCCCCTCCTCGTCCGTCGCCTCGCCGGCCACGAAGATGGTGTGCTTCACGGGCCGCGCGAGCCGGCCCGCTGCGTCGGCGCCCCCGACGAGCGCATAGCTGTACGCACCGCGCGCAAAGGGGTCGTGTCCCCAGTCGTGGGAGAACGACGCCAGCACGTGGCGCGCTACGCGACGCCGGTCGAGGTCGAGCGCGGACGCGAGCGACGCCACGGCGCGGTCCTCGAAGTCGCTGGTACCCGCCTCGAGCGCGATCGCGGCGGGGCCGCCAGCCCAACCGACCAGCAGGTTCGTCCGCAGTGGAAAGGAGGTCCACCACACCGGCACTTCCACGCCACGCGCATGCACGAACGTGAGCTGCGCCAGCTGTTCGCGCCGACGCTCGTCGAGAAGCTCCATGACCGGGCGGTCGAGCAGCAGTGCGATGCGCCGCACCTGACCCATGACGACCCGCGCCGCCGCCTCGCGCACGGAGGTGATCTCGGGACTGAAGCTGATCGCGCCGTCGCCCCCTGCGTCCGCATGCAGCAGCGACACCGGCACGGTGACCACCAGCGCGCGCGCCTCGTACGTCTCCTCCATTCCTGCCGCCACGGCCGACACTCGCACCCGGCCTTCCGTCCATTCCACGCGCCGCACCACACGGCCGCACTGGATCGCGGCGAGCGACGGTCCGGCGAGCCACTCCACCACGGCGCCGTAGCCATCGACGAAGCGAGCCATGCGCTGCTCGGCTGGATCCTCGCCGGGATTTCCGCCCTCGGCGACGGCGCGCTCGCTGATGCGATCCAGCTCCGCCGCGTGGAATCCCTCCACGAACTCGCGCGCGAGGGTGCGGTCCTTCGCGAAACGGTGCCCGCCGGGCCGCTCGTCGAACAGCTCGGCGAGGGTCCGATCGGGGTCGCGGCTCGCCCTGGCGCGGCTGAGGATCCGATCCACCCGCTCCCAGAAGTCCGGCAGGGCGGTGAAGCGTCCGTGCGACGCGCTCCAGCGCTCGCCCACGACGTCCACGGCGGCCAGCCGCGCCTCGCGCGCGATGTCGGTGAGCTCCGGTGCCTCGCCGTGCACGAACTCGGCGCCGAGCTCGATCGGCACCGGGGAGCGCGGATCGGTGACGGTGAACACACGACCGCCGATGCGTGTACGCGCCTCCAGGACCACGCACTGCGCACCGTACTCGCGCAGGCGTCTCGCGGCGGCGAGGCCGGCGACGCCGGCACCGATGATGACGACGTCCGTCCGGTCTTCGGGGCTCATGACGCGAGGGAGGGGGGCAGGAAGCATGCCCCCCTCAATCGACTCCTGGTCGCCTGGCGCGAGTACGGACCGGTCAGTGATCCACGAGCTCGAGCTCCCGCGTCGCCACGAGCGGGGAGCCGTCGCTGCCGATGAGCGAGAGCGATACACGGTACCGGCCGGGCGCCAGGTTGCCGAGGTCGAGCGAGATCGCGTAGGTGCTCACTCCCCCGATGACGGGGCGCGTGTCGGTCCAGTTCAGCCGTAACGGGCTGTCCTCCTCCGCGACCCCGAGCTTCTGGAAGGCGCTGCGGAAGAAACCGTGATCCACCCGCTCCACGGTGACGGACACCTGCGCACTGTCGCCTGCGTCGTCAGTACGGTACGCCTCCCAGTACACACCGACGGGCTGCGTGCGCTCCACGCGCGATCCGGGAATCGCGCGCGCGAGCGCAGAGTCGACACCCTCTGGCGGGTCACCGCCGCCGCGGTAGAGCAGGAGGTCCGAGAGTGCCGTGACGCTCGACGGGCGCGGCGCGAAGAGTGTGCGGCTGCGCGCGAGCGTCCGGCTCGTGCTGTCGGTGATCTCCACGCCGGCAAGCGACGGATCACCGCCAAGCATCAGCGTCACCGTTCCGCTCATCGTCGGATCGGAAGCGCTCGCGAAGGTGCTCCCATCGCTGAGCGCCGCAGCAAGCCGCGCGTCGGGGGCTCGAATGGAGTCGTCAGCCA
Source organism: uncultured Gemmatimonadota bacterium (assembly GCA_946479995.1). The sequence goes on from CAMLIU010000208.1 coordinate 4,147, forward strand.
CGAAGAACGCCCCGACCAGCAGCGTGGAATCACCGCGACGGAATCGGGCGAGCTGGGTCGTGACGCCGATGAGGCGATCGACACCGTGCGGTCCATACCGCGAGGTGGATTGCCGGGAGTGGAGGTCCCAGCCATCCTCATCGGACGCGGCCGACGCGGCGGAGTCCAGCATCTCCTCGCGTGGCCCGAAGTCGAAGCTCGGCCAGGGATCGTGCCCGATGACGGAGACCTCCGGCGTGAGCGTGGCATAGGGTCGTTCCACCCGGCTCCAGCGCACCGGCCAGCCGAACCGGAGCAGCAGCTCCTCGGCATCGTCCCCCCAACCGAGACCCTGCGGCGTGAGGGAGCGCCGGGCGAGCCATGCCTGGACGCGCCGCGCGAGGAACTCGCTGCGCCAGTCGTTCGCCGGTGAGGCGAGTCTCGGTCGTCCCAGCGTCCAATAGCGGGTGTCCACCGCCGCACGCTCGGCGCACGAGAGCTTCTCGTAGTGCCCGCGCGCGTCGCCGGGAAGGAGG
>CAMLIU010000209.1 GCA_946479995.1 uncultured Gemmatimonadota bacterium
CGAACGGCTTGGAGACCCCGCGGCCGACGGAGAAGCGCGCGCCGGCGTTCACGTCGACGATGTCGCCCCACTCCGCGTGCTGTCGCACCGTTGCCTCCTGGGCACGCACCCGACGCCACGTCCGCGTCCAGGTGGCATAGTCCGCCGCCACGGCTCCGCTGCTGTCCGTCGTGCGATCGAACATTCGAACGTCGTCGTACGCGAGATACGTCGCCAGCACACCGTGCATGGGTGTCGCGAAGCGCGCCATCGCCCCGGCGTGCATCGTGCCGCTCGTCCACCGGTCGTTGAGGATGGCGTACTCCTCCCACGTGCCGGACGGCCGGGTCACCCGGGTCGTGCGAGTCGCGCTCTCGAGGGCGTGATCCCGTCCCCCGAGCGCGTCCACGCTCAGCCAGCCGACCGGCTTCCACGTCACGTGCAGCGCACCCACCACCCGGGAGAGTGCGGGCGCCTCCTGTGCGACCACTTCATCACCGGCCGGCCGGGCATACCCGCGCAGTGAGTCGTCATACGCGCTGCCGCGCAGTCCCCGGAAGATCACATTGTCACTGGTGAGGAAGCCACCGCGCGCGGGCACCGTGGCGTCGCGCTGGAGGTAGCTGCCCTGCACGCTGACCGACACGTGCCCGGGAAGCTCGCGCTCCGCGCTGCCGTGCACGTTGATCCGCGACTGCTGGTCGTAGTCGGTCACGCCGCTCACGCGCTCGGCGGACACTCCACCGAAGAGGCGGATCCCACGCGTGGTGCCGGAGACTGCCGCGCCACCAGCCACGGAGTGACCGACGCGGAACGGACTCGCCTGCTCGAGGGGGTTCCACGAGAAGAGCGTCATCGGTGCGCAGCCGGCGACGGTCATCGTGGAGGATGCGCGCGGGTTGCAGTACTGGTGCGGCGTGCCGTTCGTGAGCTGGTAGTTCGCGGGAAATCGCGCCCCCATCTCGGCGAGCCCGGCACCGGCGTTCACGTCGATCGTAAGTGGGCCCGCGCTTCCGCGCCGAGTGGTCACGACGATCACCCCTGCCGACGCGCCGACGCCATACAGCGCGCTCGCGGCAGGTCCGCGCAGCACCTCGATGCGCTGGACTTCGGCCGGCGTGAGGTCGTCGAGCCGCGAGACGGTGACCGAGGTGCCGGGCACCGGCAGCCCCTGCTGCGCGCTCGCCATGACGCCGTCGATGATCAGCAGGGGCGCGAGGTAGCCGGCGGGGCCCATGCCGCGCGACGTGATCTCGAAGCCATCCGCCTCCGTGCCCCCGCGATGCCGCACGCTCAGGCCTGGTACTCTGGCGAGCAGCAGCTCGGAGAGCGTGCGTGCACCACTCGACGCGATGGTCGCCGAGTCGAGGACGGCGACGGAGGCGCCGGTATTCGCGGCGGGGACGGCAATCGCCGGCAGCAGGGAGACGGAGTCGCCATTCGCGCGAGAGAGCCCGGCCTGCGCATGCAGCGGCGTGGACGACACCAGCAAGCCGGCAGGGACGAGCAGCGCTCGGCGGTACCGAAGAGGAAGGGAGATCATGGGGCGGCGGAGGATGATCGAGCGATCGAGCCATGTGCACCTCGGCCCGACCTCGGCGGGATGATTCCAGTATCGCCGCCAGCGTGGTGACAGGCCAGCCTGACGCCCTGAACGTGCCAACGACTGCTGCGTGTCGTGCACGATGTGCCGTCTGAGGAAAGATTCAGTGCCGTGCGCGCGCTGAGCGCGAACAGCGTGACTCTCGCGTGAATTCCGGTGCATGCGTCGAAACGCGCGGCACGGCGGATCGTCCATCGGGCGTTCAACTGCCGGGAGCGCTGGAACCTCCATTGCGCGACCGGTCCCCACCACTCGAGGTCCCACTCATGCGCAGTTCACGACACGAATCGCGTTGCACGAGGGCGTTGTCAATCGCGACTGCCCTCCTCCTGAGCCTCGCCACGCCCGCCCTGCTTCATGCGCAGGCATGCCTTGGCGCACCGTCCTACCGCCTTGCGCCACTGCAGCTCGGACTCGGCGCGAGCTTCACCGATGGCAGCAAGGGTGCCGGCGTCCAGGTCGGGCTCGGCGAGCGACAGGGCCTCTTCTCGAACATCGGCATGTCCTTCACGTCGTACGACGGAGTCGATGGATCGGGCACGGCCGTCTCCGGCAGCCTGGGCTACGATGTCGCCGTGACTCCGGTACCGGCCACCGGACCGGCACCTGCCACCGCCGTCTCCTTCTGCCCCATCGCCTCGATTGGCTACACGAAGTATCCGACGATCAGCGACGGGATCAACGACTATGACCTGCACGAGCTGGATGCCGGTGGCGGCGTTGCGCTCGGAGTCAGCGTGACCGCGTCCCCAACGGTGTCGGTCATCCCGTTCGGAAGCTTCTCCTACTACTACGCCCGGGCGACGGTCAGCATGACCGGGTTCGGCAGCGAGTCCGCGAGCGACTCCTATGGCGTCGCCGGACTCGGCATCGGGCTGCTCCTGAACCAGCGCATCGCGCTCCGGCCTTCGGTCTCGTTCCCGGTCGGGGTGGACGGATCGAATCCCATCTTCAATTTTGCGGTCGGCTTCCAGGTGGGGTCACGTCAGTAGCCTGCACGCTGTCGCCAGAACGGAGGCAGCTCCGGCGCGCGAAGGAGTGCCCGCAGCCGCTCCTGATCGCCGAGCGCCTCCATCATGCTCCGCAGCGTGACGCCATGATCCGGTCGGGAGATCACCTCGACCGGATCACCCGGCGCCACCACGCCTTCGGCGACGATGCGCAGGTACGCCCCCATCCGCCCCGCTTCCTCGAACCGCCGCGGAAAGTCGTCGTCGCCCATGCGGATGCCGAGCTTGTAGCATGGTAACCGCGGCTGCGCGACCTCGAGCACGGCGGTGCCCACACGCCACCGCTCCCCCACCACGGCGTCGCGCAGCTCCAGTCCGCGTGTGGTGAGGTTCTCGCCGAACAACCCGGGCGTCACGGCGAGTCCCTCCACCTGCGCCCAGTAGCGGTAGTCCTCCTCCGCGTATGCGTACACCGCCTTGTCGGGACCGCCGTGCACCCGCCGGTCGGCCTGGTCGTCCCCGTCCAGGTTCACGCCACTCGCCATCACGGATGGAGCGTCGATCGGCGACTTCCAGATCCCCGTCCGGATGTGCCGTCCGTGCCACGTCACTTCCCGCACGGGGCCGGTGTTGACTGACGTGACTTCAGGCATGCGAAGGGTGGGCGGCGTTCACGACGGGATCCTCGATGGTTCAATCTACGCCGGAAGTGTGAGGACCGGGGCCGGGAGCGTTGCGATAGCGAGCCTCGCGGTGGATGACTGCCACCGAGCGCGATCTTCCTTCGCCCCGGCGTGGTACATCTCCCCCGCGACCTGGTTCATCTCGCGCGCGATCTCTTTCACCCCCGACGCGCCGAGTGGACGGTTCCTCCCAGGGCGTGCTGACCTCCCCGCGCGCCATTCTCGCATCCGCGCGCGCGGTTCCGCGATGCGCGCGAGGTGTCCTCACCTCGACAGGACTTGGTTTCCGCTCGCCCGGCGAGCTTCTCTGCTCGACGCGCACATGTACGACACGAACGCCGCGCGATATGCGTCAGGCGAGACGAAGTTCAGGTCGCCCGATGATCGGTATCTCGTGCCTGCGAGTTGATTCACCTGCGCCAGGAATTGCTCCTGATCGATTACAAAGTGTGTCACGTCGGCCGCGAGCTGCTACACGTCAGTCGCGAGTTGTCTCGCCTCGATCGCGAGTTGTCTCACCTCGGCCGCGCATTGTTTCACGTCGCTCGCCGTCGTGCTCATGTCGCTCATGAACTGTGTTCCGTCGGGCGCGGAATGTCTCCGGGCGCGTACGATCGTGACCGGCACGAGTCGCCGTCGTGCTCGGTCGGCCAGCGATTGTTTCGAGGTGCGTCGCCGACCTTCCCGATGCTCCCCGCCGGGCTTCTGGTCCTCCCGGCATCGTGATCGAACAGCTCACAGTCGTTACCGGGCCTTTCATAAGTAGGCACCGAGCCTCTCACCGTTGTTTCCGGGTAGCTCGCAATTGTTACCGCGTCGCCGCGAGCGCCGAGCTGGCAGGTGGAAGCGCCACTCGGTACCGTCCGGGCCCCTCGTTCTCCCACACGGACGTGCTCTGCCGGCTCGCCACGTTGCACGAGGCACAGGAAAGGTGCAATCACCTCCTGTCGGGTCCGTACAAGGGCGCCGTGCGATGGTTCATCGACGCTCCCGGTTGTTCCAGCGAGGTCTCCGGGCGTTTCGTGAAGCTCGACGACTGTTACCAGTGCCCTCTGAGTCGTGTGCACGTGCCTTTACGTTGGTATGGCCTCCTCGAACGTTGGTATGGGCACGCTCGAAGCGTTTCTTTTGGAACGGCGTCGGGATGCTTCCCGGCGCGACGAAGCACATCCGACTCATCCGTGGCCCTATCCGTCGAATGCGTACACCCTTCGTCGGAGTGGCCGGCTACGAAGGAGATAGCAGGTCCCGACAGGGCCTTCGGCCCTGCGGGATGACACCCCTGCGATGACGCGATGCGCCTTCCCTATCGCCAGCCCAGCGCCGGCGCTACGTGCGTGAGGATCGCTTCGATCACGTGCGCATTGTACTCCACGCCGAGCGTGTTCGGCACCGTCAGCAGCAACGTGTCCGCTTCGG
>CAMLIU010000210.1 GCA_946479995.1 uncultured Gemmatimonadota bacterium
CGGGCGTCTGCAGCGGCGAAGCCGCGAGCAGTCCCGCCCGCGTCGCGAATGCGCGCGACCGGACGCGGCGCGTGGAAGCCCACGGGCAACCCCTGCCCCGGCGAGACGGAGCGTGACCGCGCGCCCCCCCCGGGCCCCTCGCGCCGGCGCGGACTTTGGCGTATTCTCGCGAACGAGCGGCGACGACGCCGACATGCGTGTCTCGAGCGGCTACGTCAGATGCCTACCATTACGAGCGGGCTCCGCGAGGAGCTCAAGCAGACTCGCCCCTTCCATTCACCGGCGCACGAGGCGGTCGTCAGCATCCTGCGCACCGCCGCGCTGCTGCAGCGACAGCTCGCCCTCGTCGTCGAGCGCGGGGGTGTGTCGCTCCAGCAGTACAACGTGCTGCGCATCCTGCGCGGCGCGGGCGAGGAAGGGCTGCCCACGCTGGCCATTCGCGACCGCATGATCGAGGAAGCAGCGGGGATCACGCGGCTGCTCGACAAGCTGGAGCGCGGCGGCTACGTGGTGCGCGAGCGGTGTACCCCCGACCGGCGGCAGGTGCTCTGTCGCATCACTCCCGCCGGCACCGCGGTCCTGGCGAAGCTCGACCAGCCGGTGAACGCGCTGAACGACGCCGCCCTCTCCACCCTCGGCGCCCCCGATCAGGCGCGGCTCATCGAGCTGCTGGCCGCCGTGCGCGCGTCGTGTGCGGGCCAGAGGTCGTCGCCCCCTCAGGGCGACGGGCGCCTCGGCCATCCGCCGCGATAACCGGCCAGGGTCCACACGCGGCGCACCGTCACGGTGTCGCTGCCGCGCAGCAGTGGCGCCGGTGCACCTCGCGTCACCGACGTGAAGTATGGCGTGAGGAGCTCGGCGGTCTCGTGCACCACGCCCTCCTTGCGCTCGTCCAGCAGCAGCACGAGCGCATCGCCCGGCTTCGCCAGGTCGGCGAAGCCGGGCCAGAGCTCGTACTGGTTGTGCCGCCCGGTGAGGCAGACGCAGAACGCCTCGGCGTGATCGGGCAGGTGGAAGGCCAGCTCGCTCACGTCCTGGTAGCGATCTGCACCCACGAAGGTGCGGCCCGGGGCGCCCGCTCGCGCAGCGCGCGCCGCATCCACCTGCTGCGCCGCTCCCTCCCACCCCGCCCCGCGCGCCAGCGGATCGCGTCGCGCCGGCAACGGGAGGATCGGCACGAGCGCGTGCAGGTAGAGCACCGCCACCAGCACGGCGGCGAGCACGATCCCGCGTCGCAGCCAGCGGTCCCAGGTGAGCGATGACGCCACGGCGGCGAGCAGCGCCACTGCGGGCACGTACGACGGCGCCGGCCAGTTCGCCTCCACCGGGCGACGCAGCGCGCTGTAGACGAAGAACCCCCAGCTCGCCAGCGCCACGATGGCGAGCGCGAAGTGCGCGTCGCTCACCGGACGTCGAGCCGCTCGCCACACGGCGGTGGCGGCGAGCACGAACAGGATTGGCGACACGAGCCCGAGCTGGCCGCCGAACAGCTCCAGCTCCCGCTGCAGCGCCGAGCCGCGCGGCGTGCCGAGCCCGTGCTGGATCTGGAAGCGGAAGGAGATCCAGTCGTGCGTCGCGTTCCAGTGCAGCACCGGGAGGAACACGAGCGTGGCCAGCACGCACGCCACGTACGGGCCCGGCTCACCGAGCCGCTCACGGAGCGATGGACGCAGCAGCACGGCGAGCAGCAGGCCCACGGGCAGCAATATCGATGTGTACTTCGACGCGAAGGCGAGGCCGAGCGCGACGCCGGCGGCACACCACCAGAGGAACGACGGGCGCGATCGGATGGGCGACTGGAGCGCGCGCACAACGAAGTACAGCGTGACAGCGACCGCGGCGAGAAGCGGGGCGTCGGGAGTGGCGAGCACGAGCCCCGATGCGGCGAGGGGCATGAGCGCGAAGACGATGGCCGCCGAGCGCGCGGCCGGGTCACCGTCGATGCGCCGCGCGATGCCCACCGCCGCGAGCGATGCAATCGTCCCCGCGACCACGGGGAAGAACCGAACGCCGAACCGCGTCGCCCCGCCGATGAGAGTGCCAGGCCGGATGAGCAGGGCGATCATCGGCGGGTGGTCGAAGTAGCCGCCAGCGAGGTGACGCGACCAGTCCCAGTAGTAGGTCTCGTCGGGAAAGAGCGGGATCCACCAGGCGAAGAACAGTCGCACCACCGCCGCCACTACGGTGACGATGATCGCCGCGCGCCATGCGCCTGGATCCACCACGCGCACGTCGCCTTCGCGCCGCTCGCCCGCCCCGCTCATGCGTTGCTCAGCGCTCGTCACCCAGCCGCGGCCGGCGATAGGCGAGCAGCCGAGCCACCAGGGTGAGCGCCACCGCCCACGCCACCCATACGGCACGCTCGTCGGGGGAGAGGGTGCGCAGCATTCCCCACGCGACGAGCGGCGCCGAGAGCACGAGCTTCACCCCGGTCTCCGTATCGGCCACGTAGCGCTCCACCACCCGCGTGGAGTTCACGCCGCCGCGGCGCAGGATGGTCACGATCGCGTCGCCGATCTCGTCCGGCGTCGCGTTGCGCCAGCCGGGCAGGTACATCAGCGTCCACCCCGAGGCTGTGTGTCCCCAGCCGTGGTGGTTGCTGCCGGCCACGAGGGCGAGATTCAGGCTGTCGGCGTAGTGCACGATGGTCGCGCGCTCGCGCCGCGTCTGTCCCAGCCCCTTCGGCGCGCCGTCCACGAGCTCGATGGCGCGCACGCCCGCGGTGCCGTTCCCCCTCGCCGGGATCATCTTCGAGATGTCGCCGGGAAAGGTCTCGATGAGCAGCGGCTCGTTGCCGGGAATCGAGCTCGCCATGGTGAGCGCCGGCTCGTCGATGTCACGCAGCGTCTCGGTGAGGATGCCGCGGTACTTGCGGTCCGCGTCGAGCACGACGACGTGCTCTCCCTTCCACACCACCTCGATCCCCGGGAGCAGCGTGGTTCCCTGCCCGGCGAAGGTGGGGTTGTTCGCCCACGCGTCGCGTGCGCCCTCGAAGGTCCGGTGGTCGGTCACGTACGCCACCTCGAATCCCGCGTCGCGATGCCAGGCGCGCACGTCCTCGGGGGTCCAGTCGGGACGGCCGTCGTGCGAGTACTTCGTGTGCGAGTGGAAATCCACCGCCACCACGTTGGGCGCGGTGTCGAGCGCGGCCATGGGGCGCGGCAGGAACACCCCCGCCGCATACACCGCGATCACGGCGAGGAGCGCAAGCCCGATCCGCGCCGCGATGCGGATGGCGCGCCGGCCCGGCGCGACGGTGACCGGCGTCACTCTTCCGCGCCACACGAACCAGACGACGTAGCCGATGAGCAGGGTGAGGAGGAGCGCCACGTGCTGGCGGAGACTCAGCAGCGCGAGCAGGTCGAGCACATCGGACACCGGGGCCATGAGCACGTAGCCCAGCGGGCGGCGCAGCGTCGCCTCGGGGATGGACGCGAGGGTGGCGGCATCGCGGATCGGCGCGATGGCGAATGGCGCGCTCACCAGCACGAGCAGGGTGACGATGATCAGCGCCCACCAGGGGCGGAGCACGGCCAGGAGGCCGGTGAAGCGGGCGCGGGAATGGCGGGGAGGGGCGGCGTCGCGGGACACGTGAGCTATTCTTGAGGGGAATGAAGTTCGCGCGGGCTGCTGCCGCGCTCAACCTAACCGCCCGGCGCGGGCGGCGCACTCGGCGTCCTCCACCAGCACGACGACGTGGCCAATCATCTCGCCAGCGAAACCAGTCCGTACCTGCTCCAGCACGCCGAGAACCCGGTGGACTGGTGGCCGTGGTGCGAGGAAGCACTCGCGCTCGCCCGGCGCGAGCGCAAGCCGATCCTGCTCAGCATCGGCTACGCGGCGTGCCACTGGTGCCACGTGATGGAGCGCGAGTCGTTCGAGGACGAGGAGACCGCCGCGCTGATGAACGAGCACTTCGTGTGCATCAAGGTGGATCGCGAGGAGCGGCCGGACCTCGACGCCATCTATATGCAGGCCACGCAGGCGATGACGGGTCATGGCGGCTGGCCGATGACCGTCTTCCTCACGCCGGAGGGGGAGCCGTTCTACGCCGGCACGTACTTCCCGCCGGAAGACCGCCACGGCATGCCGAGCTTCCAGCGCGTGCTGCGCGGCGTGGCGGACGCGTGGGTGAACCGGCAGGACGCCGTGACGCATACCACGTCCTCCATGCGCGAGCTGTACGCGGCGAGCACCGAGCGCACGCGCGCCACCGGCGTGCTGGACGAGCAGCTCTTCTCGCGCGTGATGTCGTCGCTCGTGCAGCGCTACGACCCGCGCGCCGGCGGCTTCGACGCTGCCCCCAAGTTTCCGCCCACGATGGTGCTGGACTTCCTGCTGCGGCAGTGGGCGCGCACCGGCGAGGCGCAGGCGCTGGAGATGGTGACGCACACTTTCCGGCGCATGGCGCGCGGCGGCATCAACGACCAGGTGGGGGGCGGCTTCGCGCGGTACAGCGTGGATGGCCAGTGGCTCGTGCCGCACTTCGAGAAGATGCTGTACGACAACGCATTGCTCATCCGCCTCGGCGCCCACCTCTGGCAGGCCACGCGCGACGTCGAGTTCCGCCGCGTCACGGAAGACACGATCGGCTGGGTGGCGCGGGAGATGACGTCGCCCGA
>CAMLIU010000211.1 GCA_946479995.1 uncultured Gemmatimonadota bacterium
GCGCATTCGGGCCGGACACCTCGACGTCCGGGTCGTCGCTTCCCCTCTCGCACATCCACCAGCGACGCAGCCACGGGTGGGACTGATCGTGCCGCGCTACCGCCATTCGGCGGTCGCGCGCAACCAGCTGAAGCGGCGGCTGCGCGAGCTCACTCGGCTGCGAATCCTCCCCACCGGCCTGCCGTACGATGTCGTCGTGCGCGCGAAGCCGGAGGCGTACGATGCCGACTTCGTGCACCTTGCCGCCGACGTCGATCGCGCTCTTGCCCAGCTCGCGCGATGGACTGCCGAGGCGCCATCACCGGAGGCAGCACCACCGCCATCCACGCCGAGTGCTCCATGATGCGAACGCTCTTCATCCTCATCGTGCGGGGATACCAGGTGAGCCTCGGCCACCTGCTTCCGGCCGCGTGCCGTTATTATCCTAGCTGTTCCGTGTACGCCATCGAGGCGCTCGAACGTCATGGGGCGTGGCGCGGCGGTTGGCTTGCGCTCCGCCGCATCGGGCGGTGTCACCCATTCCGACCCGGCGGATACGATCCGGTGCCCTGATCGAGCCGTGAGCTCGTCGGGCGTTCCCATCCTATGGACAAGCGCTTCTTTCTCGCCCTGGTGCTGACGGCGATCGTGATCGTCGGCACGCCGTTTCTCTTTCCGAACACGCGCCGCACACCGCCACGTGCCGCCGATTCCGCGCAGCTGAGCGCCGTCCGCGCCGACAGCGTGACGCGTCCGAACGTGGCCGTCCAAGCCACGAAGGCGCCGCCCGACAGCGCACCCGTCGCCGTCACCGCGCCGAAGGAATCGATCACGACCGCAATGCCGGCCGCTGCGGTGCGTCCGGAAACGACGGTGGTGGACACGCGGCTGGCGACGTACGCCTTCAGCTCGCGTGATGCGGCACCGGTATCGGTGGTGCTCGACAGCTACCCGTCGCGCCGCCCGACGGCGCGTGGTGCAGCCGCGGAGCTGGTGCGTCCGAACTCGCCGCTCGTCGGCTATCGGTTCGCCGTCGGTGCCGACACCATCGATCTGGACCGGACGCCGCTTTCCCTCCAGCGCTCGACCACGCCGGCAGGCGCGCCGGTCATCACCTACGCCGGCAGCCAGGCGGGCCACGACGTGCGGCTCACCTACACCTTCGTCCCTGACAGCTTCCTCGTCAGGGTGTCAGCGGCGGTAAGTGGTGCGCCGGCGAAGAGCGCGCTGTTGCTCGACCTGCCACGCGGCCTGCAGTCCAACGAGGCCGACACGCTGGACGACATCCATCACCTGGGGGTCAGCTTCCGGACGTCGCGCGGCGACGTGAGCAGTGTCGGCTTCGCGAAGCTCGATACGGGCGAGGTGCGCGTCGAGGAAGGTCCGCTGGACTGGGTGGCGATGCGCGACAAGTACTTCCTGGTCGCCTTCCGCGCGCCCCAGAAGCAGCCGTTTGCCGCGCTGCGGCTCGTGGGAGAGCCACGCACCGGAAAGGCCGCGCGCGACATCGACGCCACCGTCGCCATGCCGCTCCAGAACGGCGCGGCCGCGTTCGAGCTCTACACTGGCCCGCAGGACTTCGCGCGGCTGCAGCGGATGGGGAACGACCTCGACCAGGTGAACCCGTACGGCGGATGGATCCACGGCGCGGTGCAGCCGTTCGTGGCGATCGTCATGCGCGCGCTGCTGTGGATGAAGCACACGACGAACCTCAGCTACGGCTGGGTGCTGGTGCTGTTCGGGGTGCTGATCCGGCTCGCGCTCTGGCCCCTCAACCAGAGGGCGATGCGGACGAGCATCGCCATGCAGCGGCTCCAGCCCGAGCTGCAGGCGATCCAGAAGAAGTACAAGGAGGATCCGCGCCGGCAGCAGGAAGTGATCATGAAGGTCTACAAGGAACACGGCATGAGTCCCCTCAGTCCGCTGATGGGATGCCTGCCGATGCTCCTGCCGATGCCGGTGCTCTATGCGCTCTACTTCGTGTTCCAGAACACGATCGAGTTCCGCGGCGTCCCCTTCCTGTGGCTTCCCGACCTCTCGATGCGTGATCCTTACTACATCACGCCACTCCTGATGGGGCTGTCGATGTACGTGATGTCGTGGATCGGCATGAAGGCGGCTCCGCCGAACCCGCAGGCGAAGATGATGAGCTACATGATGCCGGTGATGCTCACCGTGCTCTTCCTGAACCTCGCGTCGGGGCTGAACCTGTACTACGCCGTCCAGAACATCGCCGCGCTGCCGCAGCAGTGGCTCCTGGCGCGCGAGCGACAGAAGGCCGCGCCGGCGAGCGTGGCCTCCACGCCGATCGTCTCGCCGGCGGTGAAGCGGCGATCATAGGACCACCGGGCGGGTTTCCCGCCGGACGGGCCGCGCCAGCCTCGACGCTGGCGTGGCTCCTGCTCGGAGAGGCCGCGTGCACATCACTTACGTAGGTCACGCGACGTTACTGCTCGAGATCGCCGGCGCCCGCCTGCTGACCGATCCCAACTTCGAGCCGAAGCTCGGTCGCCTCCTGCCGCGCGTGTCGCCACCAGGCATCGCGCTGGAGGACCTGCCGAAGCTCGATGCACTCCTCCTCACGCACGCCCACGCGGATCACCTCTCCTTCCGGTCGCTCGACGCACTGCCGAGCGACATCCCGCTATTCGCTCCGCCCGCGGTGGCGCGCTGGCTGGCGCGGAAGGGGTACCGCAACGCCGAGCCGCTGGACCCGGCGGCGACGGTCACGCTCGGCGAAGGCGCACTGCGAGTGCACGCGGCGCGTGCCACCCACAAGGGGAACCGGTACGGCGTGGATCGGTGGCGCAGCGCGGCGAACATGTACCTCCTCGAGTCGGACGAGGAGAGCGCCTTCTTCGCCGGCGACACGGCGCTCACTCCCACCACGCACCACCTGGTGGAGCGCGTCCTCTGGCACCGCGGGCGGACCCTCGACCTGGCACTGCTGCCCATCGGGTGGGCCCCCGCCTGGAAGCCTGGCTTCCGCCGCGGCCACCTGACCGGGGAAGACGCCGTGGCTCTCTTCGAGACGCTGCACGCACGCGCGATGATGCCCTATCACTGGGGCACCTTCCGCCACGTGACCGCTACGGCGCACGATGCGATCGACCGCCTGCGCGCCTACCTCGCCGAGCACGACGCGCGCGAGCGCGTGCACGTGATCGAGCCCGGCGAGTCGCTCGTGCTGGGAGCCGAAGCGCGGCGATGACGGATGCGCCGGTGGGCGCGGCATTCATCGGTGCGGGCACGCTCGACGACGGCAGCACGATTGTCGCCCGTGCCACCGCGGCCGGTCGCGGCGCGCTGGCGATCGTCCGCCTGAGCGGCCCCGGCGTGCCGGCCATCGCGCGCGAACTGCTCGACCCGTGGCCCGAAGAGCCGAGACGCGCGACGCACGTCACCGTGCGCGACGTCACCGGTGCGGTGCTCGACGACGCGATAGCGGTGCGCTACGTCGCCCCACATTCCTTCACGGGCGAAGACCTGCTCGAGATCACCACGCACGGCGGACTCGTGGTGGCGGCGTCGGTGATCGCGGTGGCGATCGCGGCGGGGGCGCGCGAAGCGACGCCGGGCGAGTTCACGCGCCGAGCGGTGCTCAACGGGAAGCTGGACCTGCTGCAGGCAGAAGCGATCGGTGACCTGATCGACGCGCGCAGCTCCGCGGCGCACCGCATGGCGCTACGCCAGCTGGATGGTGGACTGAGCCGGCGCATCGAGACGCTGCGCATCCGACTGCTGGAGCTGGAGGCGCTCCTCGCCTACGACATCGACTTCCCGGAGGAAGACGACGGCCCGGTGCCACGTGAGCGCATCGCCAACGCCGCCGACGACCTGCTCGAGTCACTGGAGGCGCTGCTGGCGACGGGTGAGCGGGGCACTCTCGTGCACGAGGGGGCGCTCGTGGTGCTCGCCGGTGCGCCGAACGTGGGGAAGTCATCGCTGTTCAACGCGCTCCTTGGCGAGGCGCGCGCCATCGTGACGGACGTGCCGGGCACGACGCGCGATGCCATCGAGGCGGTGCTCGACCTGCCGCGCTGGCCGCTGCGGCTGGTGGACACCGCCGGCTTGCGCGAAACGAACGACACCGTGGAGCGCCTCGGCATCGAGGTCTCGAGCCGCTATGCCTCGCAGGCGGCGGTGGTGGTGGCGTGCGGGGATACGCCCGCCTCGCTCGCCACGGCGGTGGCCGCGGTACGCGAGCGCTCCAGCGCGCCCGTGGTGAGCGTCCTGACCAAGGCCGACCTCGCATCGGGGGAGCCGCCACCGGATGCCGACGTCGCAGTGAGCGCGCACACGGGCAGCGGACTGCGACGACTGCTGGAGCTCGTAGAGGCATCCATCACGAACGCCGTCGGTGAGCCGGCACTCGATCAGCCCGCACTGACCCATGCGCGGCACCGGGTCGCCGTGACGCGCGCGACGGAGGAGCTGCGCGCCTTTGCCGAAGCGTGGCGCGAGGATGCGCTGCCGGCCACCGTGGCGGCCGTCCACGTGCGCGCGGCAGGCGACGCACTTGGCGAGTTGATCGGTGACGTGCAGGTGGACCACGTGCTCGACGTGGTCTTCCGGCGCTTCTGCGTGGGCAAGTAGCGTTCTGGAACTCGGCGCAACGA
>CAMLIU010000212.1 GCA_946479995.1 uncultured Gemmatimonadota bacterium
CGTGATGCGGCCACGCGATCCAGGTGGCCGCGTGGGGGGACCACTCGGCGGGGAAATGGTATGAAGGCATGACGTGAACGGTGAACCGTGAATCGTGAGCCGTGACAGCGAACGCAGTGACGGTTCACCGTTCACGGTTCACAATGGGTCAGGCGCCCAGGTATCTCGACAGGATCGGCGCATAGGCGTCGATCCGGCGGTCGCGGAGAAAGGGCCAGTTGCGCCGGGTGTCCTCGATCAGCTTCGGGTCGCACTTCGCCACGAGGATGGATTCCTCGGTGTTCGGCGCATCTGCGAGGATGCGGCCGAAGGGATCGGCAATGAAGGAGTGGCCGAAGAACTCGATGCCGTTCGTGCCCGGCTCCTCCTCGTGCCCGATGCGATTGGGCGAGGCGACGAACACGCCGTTGGCGATGGCGTGCGAGCGCTGGATGGTGCGCCAGGCATCCACCTGCGCTTCGCCGAACGACGCCTTCTCCGACGGGTGCCAGCCGATCGCCGTGGGATAGAACAGGATGTCGGCGCCGAGCAGGCTCGTGATGCGCGCCGCCTCCGGGTACCACTGGTCCCAGCAGATCAGCACGCCGATGTTGGCGTAGCGCGTGTGCCACACGCGGAAGCCGCTCGCCTGCTTGGCGATCTCGCCGATCCTGTCGATGCGGTCGTCGTGCGACGCGTCGCCCGGGATGAAGTAGTACTTCTCGTTGAAGAGCGGATCGTCGGGGATGTGCATCTTCCGATACACGCCGAGCAGCCGGCCGTCGGCATCGATGATCGCCGCCGAGTTGCGGTACACGCCCTTCGCCTGGCGCTCGAAGAGGGGCACGATGAGCACCACCTCCAGCTCCTGCGCCAGCTTCTGCATGACGTCGGTGGTGGGGCCCGGGATCGGCTCGGCGATGTCGAACCGCTCGCACTGCTGCGACTTGCAGAAGTACGGCGCGTTGAACAGCTCCTTGAGGCAGATGATCTGCGCTCCGCGCTCTGCGGCCGTCCGCACGTGCGCGATGGACTGCTCGAGCGTGGCCTGCGCGTCGTGGGAGGCGCTGTCCTGGATGATCCCGACGGTGAACGGACGAGTGGTCATGAAGGGCTCGCGGCTGCAGGGTCTGCGTACAAGCTAGCGCAAGGAACGGGCGCGCTACTCGACTACAGCAATCACGACGTCCATCACATTGGTTCCCGTCGGGCCACGGCGGAGGAGTGCGCCACCGGCGTCGAGCGCGGCGTACGAGCCGTGGCGCGCGAGCGCGGCGTCAGGGTCTGCACCGGCGTCGCGGATACGCTGCCAGAGCGAGGCGTCGGCGAAGGCGCCGGTCGCGTCAGTGGGGCCGTCGCGGCCGTCGGTGCCCGCCGCGAGGAGAGTGACGCGACGTGCCGCATCGCCGCCGCTGGCCAGCACGCGCGCCGCCGCGAGCGCGAGCTCCTGGCAGCGTCCGCCCGTCCCCTGTGCCACGGAGGCGCCACGGAGCTGCACCGTCGTCTCGCCGCCCCACAGCACGCAGCCGGCCCTCCCGCTCGACGCGCGCTCCAGCAGCGCCCGCGCGATCCGCTCACCACACTCCGATGCCTCTCCGGACAACGCGAAGGGCCCGCGCTCGGCGGGGAGCCCGAGCTGCCTCGCCCGGTTCACCGCAGCGTCGAGCGCCAGCGCGTTGCTGCCGACGACGACAGTGCTCACGTGCGCGAATGCGGGATGTCCCGCCTTCGGCGTGTCCGGCGAGAGGCCGCGGAACACCGACGAGAGATAGTCGCGCAGGGAAGCGGGGAGCTTGTCGAGCAGCCGCGCGTCCTCCAGCAGCGCCACCAGCTCGCGCGCCCTCCACTCGTCGGGCGCGCAGGGGCCGGAGCCGATGTCTTCCGGCGCATCGCCTGGCACGTCACTGAGCAGAAGCACGCGCGTGCGTGCCGGGGCGAGCGCGACCGCCAGCCGGCCAGCGCCCCAGCGGAGGAAGCGCTTGCGCACGGCGTTCATGGCGCCGATGTCGAGCCCCGCATCCATGAGCAGGGCGAAGAGCCGCTCGATGTCGCGCTGCTCCGCGCCGCGTACCGGCGCGGCGATGAGGCTGGTCGTGCCGCCGCTGACGAGCACGACGGCCGCGTCGTCGCCGCGGACGGAAGGTACGCTGTCGGCGATGAGCTGCGCCGCGGCGAACGAGTTGTTGCCGGGAAGCGGATGATCGCCGAACGCGCTGCGAATAGTGCTGAACGGCGGTGGCGAGGGCTCGGCACCCACGACCACGCCGCCGGCGATGGTGTAGAGCGAGCGGCGCAGCGCTGCCACGGCCCCCTGGGCCATGGCGGGAGCGGCCTTGCCGAAGGCGAACACCCAGAAGCGCTGGTCGTGCCGTGCGTCCAGGTCGGCGAGCGCGGTCGAGACGAGCGGTGCAGGAGCGACGGCCGCGACTGCCGCCTCGTAGAGCGTGGTGAGCAGCGCGCGGGCGCGTGGAGGTGACGACTCCGTCACCTCCACCACGCCGCCCTCAGTGCGAGCCCCGGGCGGCAGCGGGGAGGGTCTCCTTCACCGCTGCGGCGAGCTCGTCGTACGCGGTCTGCGACAGCTCGTTGAATGGCAGGAAGCGCTTCGTGATCCGCCCCGAGGGGTCGATCACGAAGAGGTTGCGGTTGTCCACCGTGCCCCGGATGGAGCCGTAGAGCCTGCCCACCTTCTGCCCGGGGTCGCTGCCGAACAGCACGGGCGTCTGCAGCTCGCCTGCCCACGCGGCGAGCGTGGTGTCGGCGTCCACGCTCACGGCGAGCACGACCACTCCACGTCCATCGTTGAAGATCCTGGCGTACTGATCACGGTACGCCTCCATTTGGACCGTTCAGCCCTTGGTCCTCGCTCGATAGAAGAAGGCGAGGACGACGGTCTTGCCGCGGAAGTCGGAGAGGCGCACCGGATCACGCAGCACACCGTAGCGCGTGGCACCGGCGAGAGCGAAGTCGGGGGCCATGGTGCCGACTTCCGGTGCGGCAGGCGCTGCCGCAGCCGGCGTTGGCTGTTGCGCGCGCGCGGATCCGCTGAAGGCGGCGACGAGAAGCGCGGCGATGGTGATTCGGCTTGCTGCCTTGAACAGCATGGGACACCTCGTGCGGGTCGAGGCAATGATGCCCGGTGGTCACCACTCGCGCAATGGTGATGCGCGTCACGCCTGCGCATAGCGAGCGCGCAGTGGCAGCGTCGAGCCCGCAAACCGATGTGCAGGAAAGTGGACACCATACTCTCGCCGCATGGACGTCGTACGGGGAAAAATGTTGCTGAAGTGCCCCTGCAGCGGCTCGCGGAGTGGTCCGCTCCCTGCCAATAGAACGGGCGACGAATGACCGTTTCTGTCCTGGAGGAATATCAATGCGCAAACTTGGGATGATGGCCCCGATCGCTGCTCTCGCTCTTCTGGGGGCGTGCAGCCGCGGCAGTGATGCGCGACCCGACGACGCGCTGAAGAACGACCTGGCGCTGGCCGCACAGGCGCAGCCGTACCAGGCGCAGCAGTTCGTGTCGCCGACCGAGCAGCCGTACGTGGGCTATGGCGTGCCGCAGCAGTACAACGCGGTCGCGACGTATCCGCAGCCCGCGATGCGGGCGCCAGCTCCGGCGCCGGTGCGTCGCACAACGTCCACCGCGCGGCGCAGCTCGTCCAGCTCGCGTGGCTCGAGCTCGGGCACGTACTACCCAGCTCCGGCAAAGCGGCCGGTGGTCAAGCACACGAAGCGTGACGCGGCGATCGGCGCCGGCGCCGGCGCGGTGATCGGTGCCGTGACGAGCCGCGACAAGATCAAGGGAGCCGTGATCGGCGGTGTGGCAGGCGCCATCCTCGGTGGCGTGATCGGCAACAACGTGGACGTCCAGCGCCCGTAGCGGGCGCACGGCACCATGAACACGATGCCCGTCTTCATCCGGACGCAGGATGGGGACGGGCATTTTCTCTCGCCCGGATAGCGGGCCGATCCGTGACACGGCGTGCTCCTCATCCGTCCCGGTCGTAGCAGCACCCACCGTCCGCGCAGCGTGCGGACCCCGCAGCTGCGGGTTCACCTGGAGATCACTACATGAAGCGAATCCTCATGCTGGCCTTCGCCGCCGCGCTCTCGATGAGCGTGAGCGCGTGCCAGGACACGACGAACCCCAGCGCCGCGCTGTCGGGGACCTATACGCTGCGCACGATCGACAACCAGCCACTGCCTGTCGCCGTCGATGCCACAACGGACATCGTGTCGGGCTACATCACCATCGATCGCAATGGCTCATTCCGGGACGTACTGACCTACCGCGATGCCTCCGCCGGCGGGTCCACCTACGACGAGACCATCAACGGCACGTGGGCGCTGAGCGGCAATACGGTGGAGTTCACCGACGTGATGGATCCGTACCATCCCTACTACGCCACGGTGTCGAGTGGTCAGCTCGTGTTCATCAACAACTCGACGGGGTACCAGTACACGGTGGTGTACGCGAAATAGTGCACGGCAACTGACGTACTGCGTACGTCGTACTTCGTAGCAGGACCGACGGGCTGCGCTCTCCAAGGCGCGGCCCGTCGCTCTTTCGGGACGGTCTGGTGA
>CAMLIU010000213.1 GCA_946479995.1 uncultured Gemmatimonadota bacterium
GCGGCGCGCAGGCCCACCGGCAGCGACAGCTCGCGCGGATAGCGCACGAGCCGGCGCCAGGCCACCAGCGCAACCAGCCCCGCCACCCCGACGAGGATCGCCGCGATCAGCGCCGCGTCCTCGTGCTCGTGAATGGCCGCGCGCGAGATGTACCACGGACGATGCAGCCCCTCTTCCGCCGGCTCTCCGGTGAAGTAGGTCGGCACGACCGTGATTGCCGCGAGCGTGAGCGATGCGCACGCATAGATCCACACCCCCCGCCGGCTGCGCACCAGGCCGAGCAGCGCCGCCAGCGCCCCCATCACCGCGAGGATGATGGGGAAGTGGTTGATCATGATGTGAACGTGCGGCCAGTCGGGAAGGTACGAGCTCATGGCGTGGTGATCCGTTGGCGTCCGCGGTGGGTGATGCGAGATTCAGGCCGCGCGCGCCTTGTCGCGGCGCGGGCTGCGCCGGCGCAGCCAGCGCAGCTCCTGTTTTGCGGCGCGCGTCACAGCCCGGGCGACGAGGGCGATCGGCGAGCCCTGGGCGAAGGCTGCCGCGATGGCCCAGAGCGCTCGCGGCGTGAAGTGCGGCGTGTCGGCGAGTGCCACGATCTCCTCCCACGCATCGGGCGCGAACTTGGCCTTGAACTGGTCCAGCCCCTCGAAATTGTAGAATCGCCGGCCGTGCGCGCGCACCCAGCGCAGCACCAGCCGCAGCCAGCGTGGCATCCGGTCGTTGTCGAACCGGGAATGGCGCGACAGCGGGGCCAGGCCAAGGGTGAGGTAGCGGGCCCCATCGGCAGCGACGGCGCGCATCGCCCCATCGAGCAGGAGCTCCGCCGTTCCGTTCGGCGCGCCGTGCCCGCGGATGATCTGCTCCACCAGCCACCCCTTGCGCGCGGGGATCGGTGAGGCGAGCAGGAAGCCCACCACGGTCCCGTCGCGTTCCGCGACGAACAGCCGGCGGTCCTCGAGCCGGCCGAGCGTCTCCGGCTCCACGAGGAAGTGCAGGGGAGGCAGCCGCCGCTCACCCAGCCACTCAGCCAGGCAACGGCGGACGTCGGAATCGTTCGCTCCGCGGCTAGCATCCCATTCGGTCACGCGGACGTGCTTGTTGCGCGCCCGGTTGAGCTGCGCGCGGAGCGATGCGCGTGCCGCGACGATGGCGGGCCAGCCGTTCGGATCCCAGCTCGGCTGCGCGCCCAGGCTCGCCACGCT
Source organism: uncultured Gemmatimonadota bacterium (assembly GCA_946479995.1). Next base: position 1,203 of record CAMLIU010000213.1, read on the forward strand.
CCACCTGCCGGTCGGCATGACAAGGTTCTCCAGCCGCGAGCCGGCGCCGAAGTAGCACACGTGCTTTCCCGCGCTCGCGGCGCTCGCGCCGAATTCCGCCACCACCTCCGGCAGTCGCTCGGCGCTGCAGACCGGCGCTCCCGCCACCACGCGCGTTCCGGCCTGGGTGACGAAGCCGATCACGGCGTCTCCCCGGCGCGAGAACCAGTGCTCGATCCCCGGATTGAGGATCTGGTACGCCGTGGCGTTCCAGCCGTAGGCGAGGATCAGCTCGCGGGCGCGGACGGGATCGGCACGCACGCTCATCGCGTTGGCGCGCGGCGCGGCGTGAAATAGCTTGCAGCCATGACCGCCAACATATCTCGCGCGCACGCCCGGCGCCCCGCCGCATGAGCGCCGTCACCCTCGACATGCTGGAGACGCCGGCCGCCGTGGTGGACCTCGGCCGCATGGAGCAGAACCTCCATCGTGCCGCCGACTACACGAAGCAGCACGGCCTCGCCCTCCGCCCGCACGTGAAGACGCACAAGTCTCCGCTCATCGCCGCCGAGCAGCTCCGGCTCGGCGCGGTGGGGCTGACCTGCGCCACGCCGTACGAAGGGCAAATCATGTCGCAGGTCGGCAGGGACCTGCTCGTGGCGTACCCGCCGGTGGGCGCCGCGCGCGCGATGCGCATCGCGCGGCTGGCGGAGAGCGCACGGGTGACGGTGGCGCTCGATTCCGAGCGCGCCATCGTGGATATCGCCAACGCGGCGCGCGAGGTCGGCGTGACGGTCGGCGTGTACGTGGAGCTCGACCTCGGGATGCACCGCGTAGGCGTGCCGGACACCGCGAACGCGATTGCGCTCGCGCGCCGGGTGGCGGCCGAGCCGTCGCTGGAATATCGGGGCATCGCATTCTATCCGGGTCACGTGCGCGAGCCGGTGGCAGACCAGGACGCGGCCCTGCGTGCGCTCGGTGAATCGCTCGGACGCGCGCTCGACGACATGAAGCAGGCCGACGTCGCTCCGCGCGTCGTGAGTGGCGGCTCCACGCCCACGCTCTGGCGCTCGCACGAGATTCCCGGGGTGACGGAGATCCGCCCCGGCACCTACGTGTTCAACGATCGCACGACGGCGGCGGTGGGGGCGTGCGAGCGCGACGACTGTGCGCTCACCGTGCTGGCGACGGTGATCTCCACGGCCGTGCCGGGGCAGGCGGTGATCGATGCCGGCACCAAGGCACTCGGCCGCGAGCCGATGCGCGGCGTGGAGGGAGAGGGATTCGGCGCCCTGCGGGACCGCCCGGAAGTGATCGTGGCGCGGATGTCGGAGGAACACGGCATCCTCGACCTCGCACGCACGGACTGGCGCCCGCGCGTCGGAGATCGCGTGCGGGTCGTGCCGAATCACGTCTGCATCGTGGTGCATCTCAACGACGTGGTGTACGGCGTGCGCGGCGCCACAGTGGAGCGCAGCTGGCGCGTGGAAGCGCGTGGACGCGGACAGCTCGAGGTCGCTTCGGCATAGCCCCTGCGAAGGCTGGCGATGACCCGACCCGGAGCGCATGAGATTCGTCGTCGCCACACTTCATTTCGCGGGCCTCGGCTTCGCGATTCGCCTGCAGGACGAGGGGCACGATGTGCTGCTCGCCTTTGCCGGCACCACCGATCGCCGTCTCGAGGACCGCTACCGCATGGTGGGGCAGGGCCTGGTGCCCCGGATGCCGCTGACCGAGCTGATGGCGAAGCGCTCCGACTGGCGCGACGCGATCTGGATCTGGGATGAGAACCATTCGGTGCGCGAGAACGAGCAGCTTCGCGCCGAGGGGTTCGCTGTCTTCGGCGGCGGACGCTATCCGGACCAGATGGAGCATGACCGCGACGCCTGCCTGCAGCTCGTCGGTTCGCACGGACTGAAACCGCCTCCCTCCTTTGCGTTCGCCGGTGCCGACGAAGCGCTGCGCTTCCTCGACGACCATCCCGACACGGCGTACGTGTACAAGCCGGATGTCGGCGAGCCGCACGACACCTGGCTGCCACAGAGCACGAACGGCGCAGAGGCGAACCTCGAGCTGCGCCAGCACCTCCGCACCCTCGGCCGCGAAGGCGCGTTCGTCCTGCAGGAGCTGAAGGACGGCGTGGAGACGAACGTGGAGGTGTGGTTCGTGAAGGGGGAGCCGGTGTTCGCCTTCATGACGCTGGAGTCGAAGCACAAGCTCACCGGTGACCTCGGCGACCTCGTGGGCTGCGGGTTCGACTTCGCCTTCGTGGTGCCCGTGGAGTGCCGCGCGGTGCAGGAGACGGTGGGTCGGCTGTTCGACCACTATCGCGCGATGCGCTACACGGGCTTCGGCGACGCCAACTTCATCGTCGCGCGCGATGGCGTCTGGTTCTTCGAGAAGTGCGAGCGGTTCGGCTACAACGCGCATCCCAACCTGTTCTGGAACCTCGATCGCGCCCCCCTTGGCGCGACCATCGCCTCGCTGCTGGATGGGAGCTTCGTGCCTGACTTCGCGCCGGGGTTCGGCGCGACGGTCACGATGTACATGGACCATCCGGCGCCGGGAAAGGCGGTGCAGTTCCCCGACGCGGTGGCCGACCGGCTCTACCTGCTTGACGTGTATCGCGAGGGGGAGCAGCTGCTCACGGCGGGCTACTACGGGGAAGCCGTGCTGCTGGCGTGCGGATTCGGTTACACCATCCCGACGGCCTGGGAGGCGACGCTGGAGGTCGCGTCCCGGGTGCACTTTCCCGGGCGGTCGTACCGGCTAGACGGTGCGGGGACGGACTTCCCTTCCTCCCCGCTGCGGCGATACGAAGCGCTCACGGCCATGGGTTATCTGTAGCTCGTGGCGCTCCCCCTTTGTGTTGCGCTGGCGTACGGCCATCTTTCCCAACGGTTGCGCCGTACGCGTCGTTCCCTCCGTGACTCCCATGGCTCCCAGTCGCCGAACCGCTGCTCCCGATCCTGACGTAACGCCACTCGAGCCGCTGCTCGCCGTGCGCGCCCGAGCGGACGCGCTGTACCGCGCCGCCGTGGAATGCTGCCGACAGCACGATCGCGCGGCGAAGCTCCACCGCGACAGCGAGCCGGACCTGGAACACCGGCACGTGGACACCCTCTGCGAGGTGTGCGACGATTCGCTGCGCGAGATGTCGGATGCGTATGCGTCGGCCGCGGCCAACCTGCACCCGGATGGGGAAGTGCCGTGGTGGCACAAGGCGAATGCGCTCTGGCATGCCGCCCGCGAGTACTCCCGTCGCCACGCCGGCTGTGAGGCGATGAACCGCAAGGTGTCGAGCAGGCACAACTCCGAGCAGCTCGCCTCCATGCAGATGGAATACGAGCTGCTCGCGTCGGCGATGCTGGCCCTGCGCCATG
>CAMLIU010000214.1 GCA_946479995.1 uncultured Gemmatimonadota bacterium
GGGAGGACGAGTTGCCAGTGCTCGCCGGCGTCGGTGGACTTGTAGAAGCCGACGATACCGGTGGTGGTGGGCGCCGTGGCATCCGGCGGCGTGCCGGCGACGGTGGCGTACAGCACGCGCGGATTGCTCGGCGCGATGGCGATGTTCGCCTGGATGACGGGAGGCAGCCCCTCGGTGAGTTGCTTCCAGGTGGTGCCGCCGTCGGTGGACTTGTAGATGCCGTTGCCCGCGCCGCCAAAGGCGCGCCCCTCGATGAACGCCTCCTGCTGCTGCCAGAGCGTGGCGTAGACGGTGTTGGGGTCGCTCGGGTCGATGCGGACGTCGTTGGCGCTGGTGTACTCGTTCTTGTACAGCACCTTCTGGAAGGTCTTCCCGCCGTCGGTGGAGCGGAACACGCCACGTTCGGTGTTGGGGCCGTACGGGTGGCCGAGCACGGCGACGAAGAGCCGGTCGGGATTCCGCGGATCGACGTCGATCATGGCGATCATGCGGCTGTCGTCGAGGCCGAGATGCGTCCAGGTCTTGCCGGCGTCGGTGGACTTGTAGACGCCGTTGCCGGTGGCGAGGTCCGGACGGATGATGCCGGCGCCGGAGCCGACGTAGATGACGTTCGGGTTCGAGGGCGCCACGGCGATGGCGCCGATGGAGCCGGTGGGCTGGTCGTCGAAGACCGGCGTCCAGTTGGCGCCGTAGTCGGTGGAGCGCCACACGCCGCCGTTGTCGAAGCCGATGTAGAAGACGTTCGGCTGGCTGGGTACGCCGGCGAGGGCGCGTGCGCGACCGGCGCGCACCGGTCCGATGGACCGCCAGCGCATGGCGGCGAAGGGATCGGCCTCCTGCGCGATGGCAGAAGTGGCGAGGATGGCGATGCCGAAGAGGACGAGCGCGGTCGTTCTGAGTGCGGTGCGCACGGGGAGCGGCTCCTGAATGGATGGAACGTGCTTGGAATCGGGGTCAAATAGGGCGGGCGTCGCGGTAGCTCGCAACCGGCGCCGTTCCAGTCTTTCAACCAAAAGCGTCAGGAACGGGAAAGGCCGGATGAACTGCCTGAAACGGCAGGATCTGTCCCTCGCGTGATCGTTGCTCCGCGCGCCGGAGCCAAGCGCCAGAGCCCCAAGGGTTCCCGAATGGATTGGAACGGCCTCGGGAATCTCCAGGGCGAACGGAGGCTGAAGCGGAGAGGAGAGAATCCTGCCGTTCGAGTTTCAATCCGGCCTTTTCCGCTCCCAACGCTTTTCCCGTTGCGGGTCGAATCCCTCAATGCACAACCTCCCGACGCTCGAGGTTGCCCTCGACCTCGGCGCGCGTGCGCCAGACGGGCTTGAACTCCTTGCGCGCGAAGAGGGGGAGCTGGTCGGTGCGGTGCGGGGAGCCGGTGCGCGAGGCGTTGCCGTAGGCGACGAGGGACATCGCGCGTACGGGGGAGGCAAACTCGATCACCGCCTCGTACGAATCGCCGCCCACGGCGCGATAACGCTTGCCGCCCGAAGGCTGGTAGTTCACCACGCTGAACACGCCGTACTCCCCGCTCGCGCCATTGCCGGGCAAGTCGAGCGAATCCTCGCGCAGGCGATAGGCGGTGCCCCAAGAGACATCGAGGGCGCCGTAGTCCTTCATCACCGTCTGCGCGGCCGACGAGAGTGCGGCCAGCGCGGCGGTCGTGTCGGCGAGACCGTCGGGAGTGGAGAGGGGATGCTGCGCGTCCCATGGCCGGGCGAAGCGGCTCCTCGGGCCCATGCGGCGGCCATAGTCGGTCCACCACTGGACGAAGAGCACCGCGCCGCGACTGTCGGCATCCGTCGCACGATCCCAACGCGAGAGGACCTCAGCCGCGCGGCGTGCGTCGTCGCTCGTGCTCGAGCGGGCGATGGGAAGGAGATCGTCGAGCAGGCGATCGGCGAGCTCCATGTGCGTGTCGCGCACGTCGCGCACGAACTCCTGCCAGGTGAAGCTCGAGTCGGATTGGAGAAGGTGCACCGAGCGTTGCGGACGGAGTCCCATCCCCTCCGGCGCGAGGTACGGTGCGAAGTCGCTCGGGTGCACGGCGACGGGAAAGGTGGAGTACCAGGGTGGGTCGTTGGCGTTCTGCACCCAGCCGCTCGGCGGATCGAGGGTGAGCGGCAGGTCGGCAAAGGGATGGAGGGCGGTCCAGAGCGTGGACGAGCTGTCGCCGGGAACGATGCCTGCCCAGTACGCGCGATCGCCGTGCGATCTCACCGGCGAATTGCCGCCGTAGAACGCCATGACGTGGCCGGCGCGGTCACCGTAGATGATGTTCTGGCCGGAGATCTGGTTGGGGCGAATGGCGCGCTGGAACTCGGCGAGGTTGCGCGCGCGGCCCATGTCCCACCACTGCTCGAAGCCAAACGGTGTAGCGGGGGTCATGCCGACGACGCGCAGGGCGATAGCCTTTCCCCGCTTAGTGGTCACGACCGGCCCCTGGACCGAGGAGCGGATGCGCAGCGTGTCGTCGCGCAGCACGCCGGTGGAGTCGCGCACGCGCAGCACGTGGATCCGTTCGCTGAATGGTCGAACCGCGCCGTCGTAGAGATATCCGTTGCCGGAGAGCGTGAGCTCGTAGAGGTCCTCGGTGTCCTGGGTGTTCACCGTGTGCGTCCACCCCAGGTCGTCGTTGAAGGCGATCTGCAGAACGGGCGAGCCGACGAGCGCGCCGCCGTAGACGTCCACGCCCGGCATCACGTACTGCGCCTCGATCCAGGTGAAGATGTCCGACCATGGCAGGTGCGGATTCGCCAGGAGCAGGGTGTGGCCGCTCGCCGAGCGCGATGGTGCAATCGCCCACGCGTTCGAGCCGCGCTCCCAGGCGCGCGTCTCCGCCTGTACCTGGCCGCGCGAGGTGAGGAAGCGGGCGAGGGCGAGGCGCTGCTGGTTGGCCAGCACGTCGGTGCCGGTCACGGGGAGCACGGCACGCACCGAGTCGCCGATCAGCTCCGGATGCGCGCGCGCGAAATCATTGATCCCGGCGACGAAGGCATCGATGTGCGCCCGCATCGCCGGGCGCTGCATCGCGTAGTCGCGCGCCGCGAGAGCGGGGATGTCCACCGTCCACGTCCAGCGATCCTCGTCCAGGTAGTCGGGGCCGAGCAGCTCGGAGGCGCGGCCGCGCGCCTGGGCGAAGAGACGCAGGAGCAGGTCACCGTGGTTCTGCATCTGCGCCCAGCCGAAGGCGTGGGCGAGCTCGCCGCGGTTCGCAGCGTAGACGTGCGGCACACCGTAGCGGTCCCACAGGATCTCGGCCCTTGCGGGCGGGGCGAGCGACGCGGGTGCGGAGGGCGAGCAGGCGCCGAGCAGGGCAGCGAGCGAGGTGGCGCACAGAATCTGTCGCATGCGGGTGGTAAGTGAAGGTGCGCGTGAATATGTCCCTCCGGCACGCGCGGGTAAGGCCGCGTGCCGCCTTGCGAACGTCGACACCTTGGGTCACCTTCGCGCTCGCATGCCCTATCTCGGAATCGACCTCGGCGCAACCAAGCTCGCCGCCGCCGCATTCACCGATGACGGCGAGATCCTGCACCACGAAGCCACTCCACTCGCCGGCCGGACGGGGGCTGACGTTGGCGCCCTGATCGCGCAGCGCGTGGACGAGCTGAGCGTGAGATACGACTGTCGCGCGACCGGCGTCTGTGTTCCCGGCCTCTACCGCGCCGCGCGCGGCACCGTGTGGGCGCCGAACATTCCCGGCTGGGACGACTATCCGCTCCTGGAGGAGCTGCGCACGCTGCCCGGGGGCGGCAGGCGCGCCGTGGCGATAGACAGCGATCGCGCGGCGTGCATCCTCGGGGAGTGGTGGCGCGGTGCGGCGCAGGGGGCGAGCGACGCGATCTTCCTGGCAGCGGGCACGGGGATCGGTGCTGGCATCCTCGCCGGCGGACAGGTGCTGCGGGGGACGGGCGACGTGGCGGGCGCCATCGGCTGGCTGGCGCTCGACCGGCCGTTTCACCGGCGCTACGTGCAGCACGGCTGCTTCGAGGACCAGTGCTCCGGGCCGGGACTGGTTCGGGTAGCGCGCGACGTCATGGCAGGAGAGCCGAAGTACGACGGCGCACTGCGCCGCGGGGAAGACCAGCTCACGGCGGCCGACATCTTCGCGGCGTACGAGCATGGCGACCCGATCGCCGAGCGGGTGATCGAGAACGCGATCGAGCTGTGGGGGATGGCGGCGGCGAACCTCGTCAGCCTCTTCAATCCGGAGCTGATCGTGTTCGGCGGCGGCGTGTTCGGGCCCGCCATCAGCTTCCTCGACCGCATCCGTGCGGAAGCGAGGCGGTGGGCGCAGCCGCTGGCGATCGAGGAGGTGCGCTTCGTGGCGAGCGCACTGGGGAGCGACGCGCAGCTCTATGGCACCGGCCGCCTGGCCATGACCTGCATGGAGGAGGGATGAGCGAGACTCTCGAGATGCGCAACGCAGGTCACGTGGCTGATCGGTCGCGCGGGGCGCAGTTCCTCTGCGCCTGCCTCGGCATGCTGGCGTTCGGCATCGTGCTCACCACGCTCGGTGCGGTGC
>CAMLIU010000215.1 GCA_946479995.1 uncultured Gemmatimonadota bacterium
GCACCAGCGTCTCCATCCGCGCCTTGCCGAAGTACGTCGGCCAGGCGTTCGTCGCTGTAGAAGACCAGCGCTTCTACCAGCATGACGGAGTGGACCTCATCGGCGTGGCCGGGGCCATCAAGGGAAAGATCCTCGAGAGGATCACCGGCGATCATCGCGGCGGCGCGAGCACGATCACGCAGCAGCTCGTTGGCAACATGCACCCGGACCAGATCGACCGGCGCGACATGAGCGTCGCCCGCAAGCTTCGGGAGCAGCAGGCCGCCCGCGAGATGGAGAAGCACTACACCAAGGAGCAGATCCTCGAGGGGTACCTCAACCAGATCAACTTCGGGCACGGCTGGTACGGGGTGGAGTCGGCGTCGCGCCACTACTTCGGGAAGAGCGCGTCGAAGCTCACCCTTGCCCAGGCCGCCACCCTTGCCTCGCTCCCCAAGTCGCCCGTGGGGTACGATCCCATCCGGCACCCTGACCGGGCGAAGGTGCGCCGCGACGTCATTCTCGGCCTCATGGCGGAGCAGGGGTTCATCACGGCGGCCGACGCGGCCCGCGCGCGCGCCGAGCCGGTGACCACGGTGCCGAACGAGGGGATGGCCGCGCCCGCGGACTACTTCGTGGACGCGGTTCGCCAGGCGGCGCAGAACGCCGGCGTGGACGTGTCGAAGGGCGGCTACAAGGTGTACACCACGGCCGACGTCACGCTGCAGCGCGCCGCACACGACGCACTCGTTCGCGGCACCGCCGAGATCGAGAAGCGTCCCGGCTTCCGGCATCCCACCCTCGCCGCGGCGAAGGACAAGCGCGATGCGCTCGCCGGCGCCGTGGTGGCGATCGATCCGTCCACCGGCGACGTGCGCGCCCTCGTCGGGGGACGCGACTACAAGCTCGCGCCGTTCAACCGCGCCACGCTCGCGCTTCGCCAGCCCGGCTCCTCCTTCAAGCCCTTCGTCTACGCGAAGGCCATCGAGGACAGCCTGAGCGCGGCGACCATCGTGCCGGACACGGCGATCGCCATCCCGATCGACGGCGGGGACGTCTACAGTCCCGACAACTCCGACGGCAAGTTCCTCGGCCCCATCACCATGCGCGAGGCGCTGATCCACTCGCGCAACCCGGTGGCGGTGCAGCTGGCGATGATCGAGGGGCTCGACTCGATGGTGGCGATGGCGCGCCGCGTCGGCATCTCCACGCCGATCATGCCGGTGCCGGCGAGTGCCCTCGGCGCATCGGCGGTGCGACCGATCGACTACGTCGCCGCATACACCGTGTGGGACAACCTCGGCGGCGTCGTGGAGCCGAGGCTCATCACGCGCATCGAGGACGCGCGAGGGCGCGTGGTCTACCAGCGTCCCCCGTCCACTCCCGTGCCGGCGATGGATCCGCGCGTGGCGTTCATCGTGCGCGACATGATGCGCGACGCGGCCGAGCGTGGCACCGGTGGTCCGGCGCGACGCGCCGTGCCGTCGAGCATCCCGGTGGCGGGAAAGACGGGCACGACGAACGACAACGTGGACGTCTGGTTCATGGGGATGACGCCGGATCTCGTGGCCGGCGTGTGGCTCGGCTTCGATCGGCCCTCCACCATCATGCCCGGCGCCGCCGGCGGCTCCCTCGCGGCGCCGATCTGGGGCGACATGATCTCGCGCTATTACGCGGGCCGCCCCTCCCCGGCGCCCTGGTCGCCGCCAGCCGGGCTGCTCGCGCTGGAGCTGGACCGCACGACGGGGCTGCCGGCGGACGCCCTCACTCCGCCGGCGCAGCGCTACATCGAGTACTTCATCCCGGGCACGGAGCCGCAGGTGGTGAAGGACATACCGTGGCGTGGGGGAGGGTTCGGGGTCCTGGCTGGCTACTGACGGGAGCCTCCCAACAACGGGTAAACGGTACCTCGTACCTGGTACCAGGTACGAGGTACCGTTTACCCGCTCGTGAATCCACGAGGCTCCCTCCCTCGCGACAAAGAAAAAGGCCCCCGCTCGGCATTACCGAGCGGGGGCCCTTCCGTTGCGCCGTGTTAGCGGCCGAGCTTGACGACGTTCTCCGCAGCCGGGCCCTTGGCGCCCTGGACCACGTCGAATTCCACGGACTCACCCTCGGCGAGGGACTTGAAGCCGTGGCCCTGAATGGCGGAGTGGTGCACGAAGCAATCCTTCTCGCCGTTCGCGGGGGTGATGAAGCCGAAGCCCTTCGTGTCGTTGAACCACTTCACGGTGCCGGTCGTACGCATAGCAGTACTCTCCAAATGATGATTTGCAGTCGAGCGCGAACTCCGTCCGGGCTGACTGCGTGTTGCACGTGAACGGCACCCTCACGCGGGGGCTCGCCCTGCCGATACGACACTGTGCCGCATGAGCAGCGACGCGGGCGAAAAAAAAGGACCTGCGGTGAGCAGGTCCACGTCCGTCGGTACTGACCTCCCGTACCGAAGCACGGGGGTGCGTCGCTGGAAGGAATGATAATGGGGTCTGGGGCGGAGGGGTAGGGGTAGTTTTTCGAAGTGCAGGGGGAGCCGGAGAGGGCCACTGTACATGCGCCGGAAGTGTTGCATCGGAGACGCAAACTGTGGTGTGTGCGCGACACGTGAGAAGAACGTGGTGTTGGCAGCGTTCATTCAGAACCGACGGGCGAGCCAGTGCGAGTGGCGTTGAGTGCGTGAAAGTGTACTTAACGCGCGCTTCTTGGATCGCCTGAGCGCGCGCATCCCCTGAATCCAGTGCTTGCGCCATCGGTACGACGTATGCCGTGCCGCCGCGGCTGACCGTGTATCTCCACTTGCCTCCCTCCCCACGGGTGCACTGATGACGATGTCTCGATTTCGAATCTGCCTGATCGGCTTCGCCCTCGCCTTCGTGGCGGCGACGCCCTCTCGCCTGGCGGCCCAGCTGCCGTTGGCGTCAGGAACCTGGGAGTACTTCAACTTTTTCCTCGGCGCGGGCCAGCCGGTCGACGGGGATGGATTTACCATCCAATCAACGACGGACCAGATTCGCATCTCCCTGACGGACCTCGCTTGGGCAGGCGATGCGTACGACATTTTCGTCGACGGTTCCCTCATCGGAGGTACGCCGAGCGTGTCCGGCCCGGAGGTGGACTACGGCTTCGATGCCGATGCCGCGTTCGCCACGCCGGAGCTGAGCCACGGCATCTTCTACCTCGCCGCTCGTGCGAACCCCTACATCATCACGCTCAACGTACGTGAGACGGCGCCGGGATTCGACGATGGCGACGGCGCGATTCGCGCCGACCTCATCCCGCCCCAGCCGAACACCGTTCCCGAGCCGGCCAGCCTGATTCTCATGGCCACGGGGATGGCGGGCGTCGGGCTCGTCGTCCGTCGCCGCGCTCGCGGCAGTCGGAGTCTCTGAGCTCCCGCGTTTCCTGCTCCGTCGCCGCTGACGGAGCAGTCGTCGTGTTCGCGTGTTCGCACACCGGGCCGTCGCTCGTGATTCCTGATCCGAGCAGACGGCCGCCCTCCTGACGATTGATGAGGCTCCGAATGAGAAACCCACTTAGGCGAATCGCCACCGCCGTTTGCTCGGCGGTGGTGCTTGCCGGCGTGTTCATGTCGGCGTGCAGTGATTCCACGGCGCCTCGGCGCCAGATGCAGGTTTCGGGTGTCAACCCGATGCTCGAGCGTTCAGACGCGAGCAATGGCGGCACGCCAGGATTCTACTTCCTGTCGCCGATCGCTCCCTCCCTCGCGACCTATCCGGGTACGTTCGACCCGACGCGCTCACCGGTCGTCGAGATCTGCGCGTGGGTTTCCGGGGCATGCGACGGGGCGCCCATCGCGACGTACTCCGGTGCGGCGATCCAGATGTCGTCCACCGGTGAGTACTACCGCGCCAACTGGCCGATCACCGGTGTTCCCGCAGGTGTGCTCTATCGAATTCGTGTCCTCGAGAACGGTGTGGAACTCGGGCACGCCGATGCGAAGAAGCCGGCGCAGGGCGAGCTGCCGAGCGCGCTCGCCGCGCAGCAGATCGTGCCGTTGGGCAACTCGAGCCAGCTGGTGATCCGCTTCCGTCTCGAGGTTCCGCCGGCGAATACCGCGCCGGTCGTGACGATCACGAGCCCGGCCGACGGCGCGATCATTCCCGTCCAGAACACGATCAACTTCACCGGGACGGCGACCGACGCGGAGGATGGTGACATTGCCAGCCATCTGGTGTGGCGCTCGAACCGCGTCGCCACCGAGCTCGGTGTGGGGGGGAGCATCAACGCCACGTTGGGTGGCGGACGGCACACGATCACGGCGTCGGTGACGGATGCGGGCGGGCAGACGACGACGCAGAGCATCCAGATCGTCGTCAGCATTGTCAGCGTGCCAGCCACGCTGAATGTTCCGTACGGAGGGTCGGCGTCGCTACCGATCACGCTGTCGGAGCCGGCCCCTGCAGGGGGAATCACGTTCGATGTGACGAGCAGCGATCCGCACGTCGGTGTCACGACGGCGTCGGTCACCATCCCGGCTGGTTCGCAGTCGGCGAACGCAACGCTCGCGGGGTCGAGCCCAGGTGC
>CAMLIU010000216.1 GCA_946479995.1 uncultured Gemmatimonadota bacterium
GTGCTCGGCTCGTTCTCGGTGGCGGCGTTCAGCCCGGTGGTGATCGCGAGCGTGGTAGGCGCCCTCACCGCGCACAGCGTACTGGGCAGCCACCCGGCGTTCCACATGCCGGAGATGGTGGACGTGCATCCGGTGGCGAACGCGCTGTTCTATCCACTGCTCGGTGTGGCGTGCGGGCTGGTGTCGGCGCTGTACGCGTGGCTGACGGTGAAGATGCCGTACTGGACGTCGGAGATGCGGGGGCCGGCGTGGCTGCGGCCGGTGAGCGGAGGGGTGCTCGTTGGCGCCATCACAGCGGCATCCGGGGGACTCCTTTACGGCACCGGCCACCTGTCAATCCCGAAGCCGGTGTTCGGCGGGATGGTGTGGTACGCGCTGGTGGCGCTGTCGCTGGCGAAGGTGCTGGCGACGTCGCTGACGCTCGGCACGGGCGGGTCGGGGGGCGTGTTCACCCCGTCGCTCTTCATCGGTGCCGCACTCGGTGGCGGGCTCGGGCGCCTGATGGGCGGAATCATCCCGGGGCACTTCATCCATGCCGAGGCGTGGGCCCTGGTGGGTATGGGTGGGGTGGTGGCGGGGGCGACGCGCGCACCGCTGACGGCCATCTTCATGGTGTACGAGCTGACGAACGATCCGGCGTACGTGGTGCCGCTGATGATCGTGGCGGTGATCTCGTTGCTCGTGGCCAAGCGCTGCTCGCCGTACGGGCTCTACGATGGCTGGCTGGTCGAACGCGGGGAGCAGGTGTCGCACGGCATCGACGAAGCGCTCATGCACCGGCTGCACGTGATGGACGCGCTGGACCCGAAGGGAGCGCGGGTGCTGCCGGGAGAGTCAGTGGCGGCGCTCGCGCTGGCGGCGAGCCGGTCGCCGCAGGACGCGGTGGCGGTGGTGGAGGAGGACGGGACGCTGGTGGGGCTGGTGAGTCGCCGCGCCCTGCGCACGGCGCTGCAGCAGTACGAGGCGGGGACGGTGCTGGTGGCGGAGGACCTGGCCGAGCCGGTGACGGCGCTCGAGCCGGAGGCGACGCTGGCCGAGGCGCTGCGGGCGCTGAACGCGAGCGCGCTCGATGCGTTGCCCGTGTCGGAGGACGGCACGTACCGTGGGCTGGTGGGCCGCGCGGACATCCTGGCGTTGTACGAGCGGGAGCTGGAGCACGAGGTGTGAACGGCGGAGGTGGGAAGGTGGGAAGGCGGGAAGGCGGGAAGGTCGGGAACGGCCTGCTGACCTTCCGGCCTGCTGACCTTCCGGCCTTCAGCGCCTGGCCCTTCCCATGCGTAGCAATTATGTACAGAATTGTATACCATTCCGCATGCTGATGGGGTGACGGCGGAACGGCATCGATTCCGCAGGGTATCTCCCTAATTGTGGAGGTGGTCCGATGGGAAAGGGGATTGCGGGTGGGGCGCGGGCCTGGGTGGCGGGGGCGGCGCTCACAGCGCTCGCCGCGCTGCCGGTTCACGCGCAGGGGTCGGGGAACGGCTACCTGTTCGGAACGCCGTCGGGTGGCGTGACGGTGCGCGCGGGGTGGTTCGTCGCCAACGCCAGCAGCCAGTTCTTCGACGAGGCGCGCAAGGACCTGACGCTGGACAAGAGCAACTTCAGCGGACCGATGCTCGGCGCTGACGTGGCGGTCCGGCTCACGCCGCAGCTCGACCTGACGCTCGACGGGGCCTGGATCGGCTCGAGTGCGAAGTCGCATTACCGCGACTACGTGGACAACAACAACCAGGAGATCGAGCAGACGACCACGCTGCGGCGCGTGCCGCTGACGGCCAACCTGAAGGCGTACCTGGTGCCACGGGGGCGGTCGGTGGGGAGTCTGGCGTACATCCCGGCCAAGGTGGTACCGTGGGTCGGGATCGGCGGAGGGCTCGAATGGTACAAGCTCGAGCAGTCGGGAGACTTCATCAACATGGGCACGGGAGTGGTGTACAACGACCGGCTCACATCATCCACGTGGGGACCCGCCGTGCAGGGAATGGGCGGGGTGGACGTCACCCTCACGCCACGCATCGCGTTGACCGGCGATGCGCGATATCTGTGGTCCCGCGCGTCGATGAACGACAGCTTCGACGGGTTCGACAAGATCGACCTGTCGGGCGTGTCCATCGCGCTTGGCGTCACGTTCAGGCTCTAGGGAGGAGCAGGCAATGAGAGTCACGATGAATCGGCTCGCCCAGGCGACGCGCACCGCGGCCATCGCCGCGGCGCTGGTGTCACTGACGGCGGCCACGGGCGCCGCGCAGCAGGCGAGCGGGTCGCGCTGGCAGGGATGGCTGGGCTGCTGGACGGCCGCCGCGCCGGATGCGCTGGTGCCGAGCAATGCGCCGGTCGTGTGCATCACGCCGACGTCCAATGCGGACGTGGTGAACGTGGCCACGGTGCAGGACGGCAAGGTGCTGGCGACGAAGACGATCGACGCCAGCGGTGCGGCGCAGCCGATCGAGGCGAAGGACTGCACGGGGACGCAGAGCGCCGAGTGGTCGGCGGATGCGCGCCGCGTGTACCTGAAGGCGACGGCGAACTGCGCGGGCACGACGCGCACCACGTCGGGCATCCTCGCGATGTCGCCGACGGGTGAGTGGCTGGACGTGCAGGGGATCGCGGCGGGCGAGGGCGAGAACGTGCGCGTGGCGCGCTATCGCGATGCCGGCCTCCCGGAGAAGCTGCCGGCGGAGATCAAGTCGTCGCTCGAGGGACGCGGGGTCTCGGTGCAGGGCGCGCGCGTCGCGGCTGGCGCGAACGTCGGCACCACGGCGGTGATCGAGGCATCGAAGAAGGCGACGCCGGCGGTGGTGGAGGCGTGGCTGCTGGAGCGTGGCCAGCGCTTCTCGCTCGATGCGAAGACGCTGATGCAGCTGGCGGACGCCGGCGTGCCGGCGCGGGTGACCGACGCCATGGTGGCGGTCTCCAACCCGCAGCAGTTCGCGGTGGCGCACGAGACGGCGGCCACGCAGTACAACCGGCCCGACGACGACGTGACGGGGCGCCGGATCCCGGTGTTCCTCGCGCCGCCCCCGTACGATCCGTTCAGCTGGGGCTACTCGCCCTACGGCTACGGTTATGGCTACCCGTATGGCTACGGCTACAACGGCTACGGGTACGGCGGCTACTACGGCTATCCGTATTATGGCACCCCGGTGATCGTGGCGCCGGGTGGCAAGGTGCCGGGAGGGAACGGTGGCCGGATGGTCCGCGGCCAGGGTTACCAGCCGGGCGTCGACGCCAGCAGCACGGGTCGCACGGCGAAGCCGCGCAACCAGCCGGCGCCGGCCGATACGCGGTCATCGGGCTCGTGGAGCTCGCCGCGCTCGGAGGGCTCGTCGAACACCGGTTCGTCGCAGCCGGCGTCCACGACGCGGACGGCAAAGCCGAGGCCGTAACTGAAGGCTAGTCGGCGAATCAGCTAGTCGGGAACGGCAGAAGGCCGGGATGTCAGACACACTGATGTCCCGGCCTTCTCGCGTGATGGAGCCAGGCTGGGTCTTCCTGACTCGCCGACCTCCCGACTAGCTGACTCGCTGTCAGGTCAGGAACTCGTGCAGCAGCGAATGGAAATGATGCACGCCGTTCTCGCGCTTCGCGGAGTAGCGGCCGCGATCGTAGACGCGTGAGCGCAGGTTGCGCTGCACGGCTTCGCAGACCTCGATGTCCTCGTCCTGGATCTCGTCGCTGAAGGCGAGGAGCTTCGTCCAGTCGGCGTCGGACGCAGCGTTCGCGGGCGGGTTCGCGGCGTACCACTCGAACTCCACGCGGCAGCGGTCGTGGCCGATGGGGATGACGACGTTCGTCTGCATCTGGCCCATGTACACGTTGAGCATCGTGTTCGGGAAGAGCCACACGTAGACCGCTTCCGGCACATCCGTCTTCGCCGGATCGTAGCGGCGGTCGGGGTTGCCGCCGTGCACGGGGCGCAGCGGCGCGTGCTGGATGCTGAAGTACCGGTGCGGCTCCACGCGATACGAGTCGTAATCGAGCTCCTTGTGGAGGCCGGGATGCACGACGGGGAGGTGGTAGCCCTCGAGGTAGTTGTCGACGTAGACCTTCCAGTTGCAGGCGATGTCCCACGACTTGCGCGTGACGTACTGCATCTGCTCGCAGTGGAAGGACGCGACGCGGCGCGGGACGTCCTCCAGCACGTCGAGGAGGGGCGGCGCCTTGCCGTCGAGGTTGGCGAAGACGAGCGGACCCCACGCGGCAACCGCGATGGGGACGAGGTGCATCTCGGCGGGGCGGAAGTCCTGCACGCCGTCCATCTCGGGCGCGTGCTTCAGCGTACCGTCGAGCGCGTACGTCCAGCCGTGGTAGCGGCACTGCAGCGTGTTGCGCCTGCCACAGCCTGACGCGACGGGGCCGGCGCGATGGAGGCAGACGTTGTAGAAGCCGCGCAGCGTGTCGCCGTCGCGAAGGACGACGATGGAGTCGTTGCCGACCGTCGCCGTGAAGAAGCGCCCGTGCTCGCTCACCTGCTCCGTGCGTCCGACGAGCTGCCAGGTGTGCGCGAAGATGCGCTCACG
>CAMLIU010000217.1 GCA_946479995.1 uncultured Gemmatimonadota bacterium
GTCCTGCGCATCGGCACGGAGGAATTCCGCTTCCACGCGGACGCGGCGCCGGTGGCGGCGTCGGTGCCGGCCTCCGTCGCGAGTGCTCCAGCTGCCGCTTCTGCCGCCGAGCCGGCCGCCCCGCCCGCCGACAGTCGGGACGCGGCGCCGGCTCCCGCTCCCGCTCCGGACGCGGGGGGCGCCGCGCGGATGTCGCAGATGTCGCAACCCACCGCACCGGCGATGACGCGGCTCGAGGATCCCCGTCCGGAGCTGGCGTGGCTCGAGATCCTGAACGAGGGACCGGCCAAGGGGACGCGCTTTCCCATTCGCAGCGCGCTCACTCACGTGGGACGAGGCGCGCACAACGACGTGCGCCTCGCCGACGACAGCGTGAGCGAGACGCACGCCAAGCTGCAGCGGCGCGACGATGGCTGGTACGTCGTGGACATGGACTCCACGAATGGCACCTACGTCGCCGGAACGCGCATCGATGGCGAACGCCGGCTCGACGGCACTCCGGACGTGCGCTTCGGGGGGATGAAGATGCGATTCGCGCCGGCGGATGCCGCCGTGGACGGCGAGGGGAAGGGCACTCGCGCGATCGCGTCGGTGGAGCGGCTTCGCCGCACGGTGCCGGCCTCGGCGCCCGCACAGCCGGTCCCGGAGCCCGAGAAGGGCGGCACCTCGATCTGGGTATGGGTGGCCAGCGTGCTGCTTCTGGCGGCCGCGGCCTTCTTCCTGCTCGGGGGGCGGGCGTGAAGCTCCTCCACGCCGCGCGGACCGACGTCGGCATGATCCGGTCCGGCAACGAAGACAATTTCACCGTGGACGCGACCCCCACGCGCGGCATCTTCATCGTCGCCGACGGCATGGGAGGACACGCCGCGGGTGAAGTGGCGAGCGAGATGGCGGTCAACATCGTGCAGCGCGAGCTGTCGCCGGTGCGCGATCTGGACGGCGAGGACGTGGTGCAGATGGTGGCCGCGGCGCTCAAGCGCGCGAACCGGGCCATCCACGACCGGACGCTCACCGAGACGGACAAGCAGGGGATGGGGACCACGGTGTCCGCGCTGCTGCTCGCCGGTACGCGCTACCTCATCGGCCAGGTAGGCGACTCCCGTGTCTACCTCTTCCGCGACGGCGGCCTGACCCAGCTCACGAAGGATCACTCGTACGTGCAGGAGCAGGTGGACGCCGGATTCCTCACTCCCGAGCAGGCGCGCTACCATCCGTACAGCAACGTGATCACCCGCTGCGTGGGCGCAGGGCACGACGTGGAGCCCGACATCTACCGCGGCGAAGCGCGTGAAGGAGACCTGTTCCTCGTCGCGAGCGACGGACTGACCGGCATGGTGGACGACCGCCGCCTCGCGCAGCTCCTCGGCTCGCGCGCCGAGCCGGAGCGCAAGGTGCAGTCGCTGATCGCCGAGGCGAACGGGCGCGGCGGCCTGGACAACATCACGGCGATCATCGTGCAGGTGCTCGAGACCGGTCCCGGCTCTGGCGACCCAAATCTCACGGTGGAGACGCGGTCGGTTGGCTGACGAGACGGTGGGTTCCGTCGCCCAGCTCTACCTGGGCAACATCCTGTACGCGCTCGAGCTGGCCGCGACGACGCTGACTGAGCAGGGGAAGCCGGACGACGCGGCGTACTACCGCGGGCTGGCGCGCAAGCTGGCGGAAGCGCACGGACGGCAGAAGCTCGACACGGACCAGCGTTAGACTCGCGACCAGGCCGGGCTAGGGCCGCAGGATGACCGCGCCCGTCCGCCCCGTGCTGCGCTGCGTCGCGTGCCCGACGATGACGCCCCCGTCGTTCATGGCCGCCACGCGATCGAGCGACCAGTCTGCATCAATGACGACGCGATAGGTTTTCCCCGCGCGCCAGATGTACGCGGTGTGCTCGGTGGGGTCGAAGGCCAGCACGGAGCCGTTCTCCGTGAGGCGAACCAGCGTCGATCGCCTGAGCAGGTACGGGTTCAGGTCGACCAGCGGGGATCCCGGCTGCGGAGAGAAGTAGAGCGTGCCGGAGTAGAACCCGACGGCCTGCGACGCGTCGTTGAGGCCGACCAGCGCCCCCGCCGGATGTCCGAGATTCTCCGGCGGACGGAAGGCCGGACGCGCAATGGCCGGACCGCTGCTGAAGGGGCTGGGGGTGCCGTAATCGTTCCGCCGGGCGCCGGCGACTTCCCCCCGAGCGTTCAGCCACACTGGCGACGGATCGAGGTTCTGGAAGTAGGCCACGACGCTGTCCCGGACGAGCCATGCGGTGGTGTCGCCATACCAGGAGCCGCTCGCCACGACGAGCGTCGCGCCCGAGGCGTTCACCCGCATGGCGTTCCTGTAGCACAGCGACGGCGCGACGTTGACGTACCGCCAGCTGCTGGATGTCCAGCGGATGGCGCGCGGACAGTGGCCGGTGCCGACGGTGTCGTCCACGCTTCCGACGATGTCGCCGACGTCGTTGAGGGAGTTGGCCCGGCTCGACAGGGCGGTCGAGGAGGTCGGCAGCGTCGTGAGCGCGCCGCCCTTCCAGAGCACCGCGCGCGACGCGCCCCCTGCATCGAGCGCCCAGCCGGCGACGTCTCCGGTCGCATTGACGTCGAGCGCGTCGGAATCGGTGCCCCCCAGTCCAGCCAGAGGAGAGACGGTATAGGTGATCGGCGCGACCCAGGTGACGAAGTTCCGAACGATGGAATCGGCCACGCCCATTTCGTCGCTCAGCCGGAGCACGAGGCGGTGGGGGCCGTTGGGAAGCGCGTCGGTGAGGTCGAACAGCCAGGGAAAATCGCCTGCCTCGAGGTCCGATGGCCAGCGAATCCCCGGGGCGGCGCTCGTGGGAGCGACGTGCCGTTCGCTCGGGGTACCGGGATCGATCGCCAGGTCGACGGTCGGCTTGCTATCCAATCCGGCCGACGCCGCGATCAGTTCGAGCGACCGCCCGTACACGGTGTCAGGCAGCCCGCCAACGAGCTTGAGCACCGGCTTCTTCCAGATGCGAAAGGGCACGGTGACCGAAATGCTGTGCCCGGGATTCTGGACTTGTTCGTCCGGGCTGAGGCGATACGCCATCTGGATGGTTACCTGCCTGGCGCCCGCATACACTCGCAGCTGTTCGTCGAAGGGAAGGCGAGTGGGCCGGTCGACCGTGCCGTCAGGCTTGTAATGCTCATCGGACCGGTAGAGGATGATCGTGTTCCCGGTCTGGTTGGCGTAGTCGTATGTCACCTCGAGCCAATCGATGCCGCCCGGCGCCTCGGCGACGCCGCGCAGCTGTACCATCGTGTCGCCGAGGACCACGCCGGACGCCGGCGACTCGATGCGGATGGCCGGCTCGGTCGGGCCGGACGGCCCTGTCGTTTCACGGCAGGCGACGACGGCGAGCAGCGCGAGGAGCGGGAGACAGCGAGGCAGCATCGACGAGGAGGGACTGAAGGCGAGGCGGGCGCCGGCGTCGGCGGCTGCCACAATCTACGGCGCTCGGGCGACGTGGTGCCACGCGTTTATCGCCTGAGGCCTGTGAGATTCCTCACGGCGACCGTTCGCGCGACTACCCGGCGAGGAGGGGCCCGGTGAGCAGTCGGCGCCGTACGTCATCCGCCGACGCGGTGGCGAGGCGCACGATCCTGTCCCGCTCGATCGGCACCCGCCGGCAGGCGAACACCCGCAGCCACCGCGCACTGCCGTACAGCTCCTCGGAGAGTCGCGGCAGGTTGATGGCACCTTCCCACCCCGCGGCGGTGAGCCGGCGCACGCTGCCGTCGCGACGGCGCACGGGAATGTCGAGGCCGAGCATCTGGGTCTTGGCCGGATAGTCGAGCAGCACTTCGCCCGGCGCGAGCCCGAGCTCGCGCGCGAGCTGGTCCTCCACCGCGACGACGAGCGAGCGGTCGTCGGCGATCCACTCCCCCGCGTCGGGGGGCAGCTCGGCGGCGGGGCACTCGAAGATCCGCTTGTACAGCCGGCGCTCGCGCAGCGCGGAGAGCAGGGGCGTAGGTGCGCGCTGCGCGAGCTCGTGCAGCAGCCCTTCGTCGGTAAAACCGGCGAGGGTCGCTGCATCGAGGGAGCCGGCGCGGAGGGCGCCTTCGACGAGCCGCTTGTACATCGCGGTGGCGCTGCGCACCGCGTGGTGCCAGTACACGTTGCGGTACATCTGGTACTTGGCGAAGAGCAGCGACTCGAGCGCCGACAGTCCCTTCTCCGAGATGCCCACCGTGGCGACGCCGCGCTCCGGCTCGTGGACGAGCTGCAGTGAATCCAGCAGGCGCTCGACGTCGATGTCGCCGTAGTTCACCCCGCACATGAACGCGTCGCGCTTCAGGTACTCGATCTTGTCGAGGTCGAGGGAGCCGGAGATCAGCCCCTGAAGGGGGCTGTCGCTCCTCCCGCGAATGAGGGCCATGATGTGCTCCGGGGCATCGGTGCCGAGCTCCCGGCGGAGGACGTCGGCCACCTCGCCCGTCGTGATGAGCGGTCGCGCCACCTCCTCGTGATGCAGCGCGCCGATCTCCTCCAGCGCGTGGG
>CAMLIU010000218.1 GCA_946479995.1 uncultured Gemmatimonadota bacterium
GATCCGGCGCGGCTGCGCCGCTTCGGCCTTCGGCACGGTGATCGTCAGGAGCCCGTTGTTGAAGCTCGCCGAGATCCGGTCGGCATCCACGAACTCGGGGAGACGCACCGAGCGCTCGAAGCTGCCGCTCACGCGCTCGGCGGCGAAGATGCGCAGCTCGCCTTCGGTGCTCGCGTCGAAGCTGGCCGGCTTGGTGCCGCGGATGGTGAGCACGTTCTTCTCGAACGACACATCCACCTGGTCCGGGTTCAGCCCCGGCAGCTCCGCCTGCACCACGTACGCATCCTTGCGTTCGGCGACGTCCATCGCCGGCACCCACACGCGCGCGCCGAGCGAGGCGCCGAACGCCTGGTCGAACACGCGGTCCAGGGTGAGCATGCGGTCGAGCGTGCCGAGATTGCGAGTCGTCAACATGGTCAGGTTCTCCATGAAGAGGGTGAGTCTGGTGTGTCCGCCACCGCGGCGGCGACGGGAAGGAAGGCACGGGGCGCACCAGGCCTGGACTGCCACGACGGCCGAAATTCCACCCGCGCGTTCTTTCACCCTGACAGGGGGTCTGTCATTCCTGCCGGCACGCCGAACGGCCGGGCTTGTGAAACATGGAACCAGCGGGTTACCTGCTCCCTATAAGGGAACGCCCACCGTGCTGTGCCCTCGAACCGGTTCCTGCCATGCTCATCCGTCGCGCGAGTGACATCCCCTCCTCGGAGATCACGCCGGAGTCGCTCTACCTGCGCCGACGCGAGTTCATTGCCCGCGTGGGCGGGGCGGGAGTCGCGCTCGCCGGCCTGTCGCTCGCTGCGGCGTGCGGCCGCGACGAGCCGCGCACCGAGTACGCCTCCAGCGGCAGCGTGGAGGGCGACGCGCAGGGGCCGGAGGACAAGGTCAACTCGTACGAGGACATCACCAGCTACAACAACTTCTACGAGTTCGGCACCGACAAGAGCGACCCGAAGGAGAACTCGCAGCGCTTCCGCACCCGCCCGTGGACGGTCACGGTGGACGGGCTGGTGAAGAAGCCGGCGACGTACGCGCTGGAGGACCTCGTGAAGCCGTACAAGGTGCAGGACCGCACCTACCGCCTGCGCTGCGTGGAAGCCTGGTCCATGGTCATCCCGTGGCAGGGCATTCCCTTCCGCGACATGATCGCCCGCTTCGAGCCCCTGCCGGGCGCGAAGTTCGTGAGCTTCACCACGCTGTACGATCCGAAGCAGATGCCGGGGCAGCGGCGCGCCATCCTGCAGTGGCCCTACGTGGAAGGGTTGCGCATGGACGAGGCGATGCACCCGCTCACCCTCGTCGCCACGGGCCTCTACGGCAAGCCGCTCCCCAACCAGAACGGCGCGCCGCTGCGCATGGTCATCCCGTGGAAGTACGGCTTCAAGGGAGCGAAGTCGATCGTGAAGATCTCCTTCCTCGCCGAGCAGCCGCGCACCACCTGGAACATCGCCGCGCCCGATGAATACGGCTTCTACGCCAACGTGAACCCGGAAGTGGACCACCCGCGCTGGTCGCAGGGACGCGAGCGGCGCATCGGCGAGTTCCGTCGCCGCGAGACGCTCATGTTCAACGGCTACGGCGACCAGGTGGCGAGCATGTATCGCGGCATGGACCTGCGGAGGAACTTCTGACCGCCCGTTCGCAGTTCCTGCTCCACCCCGCCGTTCGTGTCACCGTCTTCCTGCTCTGCCTCATCCCCTTCGTGCACCTCGCGCTCGACTGGCTGAACGAGCTCGGGGTGGTCGCGTGGTGGAACAGCTCGCTCGGCGCCGACCAGATTGCGGCCACGGAGATCCGCACGGGACTCTGGACGCTGCGCTTCCTCGCCATCACCCTCGCCGTCACGCCGGCGCGCCAGCTCCTCGGCGTGGGTGCGCTGGCGAAGTACCGGCGCATGCTCGGCCTCTTCGCCTTCTTCTATGCGGTGATCCACGTCTTCACGTGGAGCTGGGCCGACATGGACTTCGACCTCGGCTACATGGGGCGCGAGATCGCGAAGCACAAGTACATCCTGATCGGCATGCTGACGTTCGTCCTTCTCATCCCGCTCGCGCTCACCTCGACGAAGGGATGGATCAGGCGCATGGGCGGACGGCGGTGGAACCGGCTGCACCAGCTGATCTACCTGGCTGCCGTCACGGGCACGGTGCACTACCTGTGGGCGGTGAAGAAGGACACCTTCTTCCCCCTCGTCTACCTCCTGGTGTTCAGCGTGCTGCTCGGCTACCGGCTCGTGCGCTCGGTGCAGTCGCGGTCGGCCCGGCTCGCCACCCGCGAAGCGGCGACATGACGACGCACGTCGATTCGTTCGACTGCTTCGCCATCGTGACGCCGGGGCTGGAGACGCTGGCGCTCGCCGAGGCGCTCCGGCTCGGCCTGCCGGCGACGATCGCCACCGACGGGGGAGGGCTGGAGTGGCGCGGCGACCTGCGCACCGTGCTGCTCGCCAACGTGGGGCTGCGCATCGCGTCGCGGGTGCTGGTGCGGGTGGCGAGCTTCGAGGCGCGGTCGTTCGTGGAGCTCGAGAAGCAGGCGCGCCGGATCCCCTGGGCGCGCATGGTGCGCCCGGGCGGGGCGGCGAGGTTCCGCGTCACCTGCCGGAAGTCGCGGCTCTACCATTCGGACGCGGTAGCGCAGCGGCTGGGCGACGCGCTGGTGCGTGCCCTGCCCGGCGCTCGCGTGGAGCGGGCGCGCGGCGAGAGCACCGACGACGAGGGCGCCGGCGCGGAGGACGAGGCGCAGCTGTTCGTGGTGCGGCTCTTCCACGACCGGTGCACGGTGAGCGCGGATACCTCCGGGGAGCTGCTGCACCGTCGCGGATGGCGGCAGGCCACAGCCCGCGCGCCGCTGCGCGAGACGATGGCGGCCGCGCTCCTCGCGGCCTCCGGGTGGGACGGCTCGGGGCCGCTGGTGGACCCCATGTGCGGGTCGGGGACGATCGTGATCGAGGGAGCGCTGATGGCGCGCGGGGTGCCGCCGGGCGCGAAGCGACGGTTCGCCGTGGAGCGGTGGCCGGGCGTCCCTCCCACCCTCGGCGCGTGGGTGCGGAACGAGCTGGCGGGGCGAGGCGCGGTGGCTGCCCTTCCGGTGATCGCCGGCTCCGACCGGGACGAGGGCGCCATCCGCGCCGCCGAGTCGAACGCCGAGCGCGCCGGGGTGCGGGAGGACCTCACCCTCGCCGTCCATACCGTTTCCGCGCTGGAGTTTCCCGACGGCGCGCCGGGGTGGGTGGTGACCAATCCCCCCTACGGGGTCCGCGTGGGAGAGGCGGACCGGGTCCGCAACCTGTGGGCGCGGCTCGGGCAGGTGTTGCGGGAGCGGGCGGCGGGGTGGCAGGTGACCCTGCTGTCCCCGGATGCCGCCCTGGAGCGCCAATTGGGGATCCCCCTGCGCGAGGTGGCCCGCACGAGCAACGGGGGTATTCCCGTTCGGCTGGTTGTGGGCCAAGTTCCGGGTGAAGGCTGACCCCGAAATCGTCCGGGATCCGGCGATATATCAATAACAATTTGTAGATGCGGTGGAGCGTGCTTCTTGCATCCGTTCCGCCCATGAGGCAGCCTCCCGGACCCGATCGACGGACCCCACCCAGATGGCCGGGACGCGGCAGCCAGTCCACGAAGAATCTTGAACCACCGGAACAGGGTGGACTCTTGTATCCCTCTCCCTTCCCCTTCAGGAGCTGACGGCGAGCGTCAGCGAGAGACCCGAAATGGCTGATCAGGACAATACGCCCGACGGGCGTGGCAGCGGCAACGGCCGTGGAAACGGTGATGGCCGCAGTGGCAGCGCCCGCGGCAAGCGGGGACGTCCGCGCCGCTCGGCCGCGGCCGTGATGGCCGCCTCCGGCGATGGCGACGACTCGGCGACGGCGGTTGCCACCGAGCAGGAGAACGGGGCGGGCGGCAACGGATCGCGCGGCGGAGACGGCTCCAGCCAGCGCGAGCGCGCGCTGCGCCGGCTGCTCGCCGGCCTGCGTGCCGTGGACGCCGGCGACTTCTCGGTGCGGCTCGACCCGGTGGGCGACCCGCTCATGGCGGAGCTGGCCGAGGTGTTCAACAGCGTGGCCATGAAGCAGGGCCGGTTGTGCGACGAGCTGAATCGCGTCGCGCTCTCGGTGGGTCGCGAAGGGAAGATGCGCGACCGCGCCACCATCGGCCCCGCGTCGGGGAACTGGGCGGCGAGCGTGGACTCGCTGAACTCCCTCATCACCGACCTCGTGCAGCCCACCAGCGAGGTGGCGCGCGTGATCAAGGCGGTGGCCGAGGGGGACCTGAGCCAGAAGGTGGAGCTGGAGATCGACGGGAAGACCGTCCAGGGCGAGTTCTTCCGCATCGGGTCCACCGTGAATCGAATGGTGGACCAGCTGAACGCCTTCGCCAGCGAAGTGACCCGCGTGGCGCGCGAGGTAGGAACCGAGGGTCGGCTGGGGGGCCAGGCCAACGTGCCCGGCGTGGCCGGCACCTGGAAGGAGCTGACCGACAGCGTGAACGGGATGGCG
>CAMLIU010000219.1 GCA_946479995.1 uncultured Gemmatimonadota bacterium
ACGGCAGGATTCTCTCCTCATCCGGGATGACTCCATGCGCCATGGAGCATCCCGACGCCGCTCCAATTCCTTCAATGACTGTGAAGGTGTAGAGGCCGGCCCTCCGTGCGCGGAGCCACGATCGCGCGAAGGACAGATCCTGCCTTTTCAGGCCGTTCATCCGGCCCTTTCCGCTCCCCTCGCTTCTACGGTTCACCGTTCACGGTTCACGTCTCACGCTTCACGAGCAGTTCCCCCAGCGCCACCTCCACCGCCGAGAGGCACCGCTCCAGGCCCTCGAGCGTGTGGTCGCCCATGTGGCCGATGCGCACCGTGGTGTCGCGGTTCTTCCCGTAGCCGGTGCCGATCGTGAACCCGCGCTCCCGTACCGCGCGGGTGATCGTCCCCGAGGTGAGCGATGGCGGCAGCATGATGCTCGTCACGGTGGGCGACCGATGTCCAGCGCGTGCCGTCACGCGGAACGACTCGCCGAGGCGCCCGGCCATCGTGTCCACCCAGTCGTAGGTGCGCTGCGCCATCTTCGCGTGCCGCGCCCAGCGCGCCTCCATCCCCTCGCGGACGATCGCCGAGAGCTGGACGTCCGCCGCGTAGAACAGGGGGATCGCCGGCGTGTTCGGCGTCTGGCGCTTCGCCGCGTAGGCGTCGAACTCCACGAGGTCGAAGTACAGCCCGCGGTCCGGCGTCTGCTTCGCCCGCTCGACGAACTCCGCCGTCGCGGCGGCGAACGCCAGGCCCGGTGGCAATGCGAGCGCCTTCTGTGAGCCGGTGAGCGCGAAGTCGAGCCCCCAGTCGTCGAACCGGAGCTCCGCACCGCCGATGCCGGTCACCGAGTCCACGAGGCAGACCGCGCCGTTTTCGTGCGCCAGGCGAGTCGCCGTGCGCACGTCGTTCAGTGCGCCGGTGGAAGTCTCGGAGTGCACGATGGTGATTGCGGCGTAGGGGCGCATCTTCAGCCGGTCCTCGAGCTGCGTCATCTCCACCGTGTCGCCCCACGGGATCTCCATCACGTCCGTCTCGCGCCCGCATGCGCGCGCGATGTTGGCGAATCGCGCCGCGAAGGCGCCGTTCACCACCGAGAGGATCGGCCCCACGGGCGCGCAGCGCACCGCGGCCTCCATCAGGCCGGTGGCCGACGAGCTGCTGATGTACACGGGACGACGCGTCCCGAAGATCACCTGCAGCGACTCCTCCAGCCGGCCGAACAGGCCCTCGAACGCCGCCCCGCGGTGCGGGATCATCGGCTGCGTCATTGCCGCCAGCACTTCGGCGCGCACTTCCGTGGGGCCGGGGAAGAAGAAGGTCCCTTCCGTCAGCAGGTGCATGGTCATCCGAGTGCGAGCTCCGCGATCTGGTCGAAGGAATCGATGGCGACGTCGGCGCCCGCCACCACGGCGGCGCGAGTCACGAATCCGGTAAATGCCGCGAACACGTCCACTGCCGGCTTCATCGCCAGGTCGGTGGCGCCGTCGCCCACGGCGAGCACCCGCTTCGGCAGCGCGAGCCGCTCCACCACCGTGCGCTTGCCGTCGCTCGTCGTCAGCGGGGACTGCGCGTCGTGCCCCGCGTAGCGTCCCTCCGGCGTGAACGTCACCGACACGGCGTGCACCTCGGCGTCGGCGATGCCGAGCGACGAGGTAAGGGGGAGGATCGCCTCGAGGATGCCGCCGCTCACCACCACCACCCGCCGTCCCGCCTCGTGCAGCCGCCGCACAGCCTGCGCCGCACCCGGGGCGAGCATGCTCTGGTACATGGCGGCGAGCGCGGCCACGTCGTCGCGGCTCGGGTTCACCATCTGCAGCCGCTCGCCGTAAACGGCGGACAGCGGCACCTCGCCGCGCATCGCGCGATCGGTGAGCGACGCCACCTTGGCGCCCATCCCGCCGTCGCGCCGCGCCGCGAGCCAGTCGATCCCTTCCACGCCGCTGAGGGTGGAGTCCACGTCGAGCACCACGCTCGCGAAGCCGCGCTCCGTCACAGCACGTTCCCCGGCGCGAGGATCCCCGCCGGATCCAGCTCGCGCTTCACCGCCGCCATCCCGCGCACCTGCAGCGGCGTCATCTGCAGCGGCAGCCACTTGCGCTTGAGCTTCCCGATCCCGTGCTCCGCCGCCACCGTGCCGCCCATCGCCAGCACCTCGCGCAGCGTGGCCTCCACCACGCGCTCGATGCGCCCGAGCTCCTCGCTGTCGTGGGCGATGAAGTTCTGGTGCGGATGCCCGTTGCCGGCGTGGCCGTAGATCACGGCCTGCTCGATCCCCGCTTCGCGCGCCAGCTCGCGCGCTCGCGAGATCGCCTCGGCCAGGCGGCGGTAGGGCACGGCCCAGTCGGTGGACACCTTGCGTCCGCCGTACGAGCGCCGCGCGTCGCCGCGCTCGTTCATGTGCGCCGGCACGGCGTGCCGCACGCGCCGCGCCTCCCGCAGCGCGCTCTCGCCGTCGTACACCCGCGCGTCGTCCACCAGCCCCTCGCACGATTCGGCCAGCGCGAGCCATTCGTCCAGCGCCGGCGCCACGCCGCGAGGCGGCTCCTCCTCCACGTACACGAAGGCGGATGCACCCGGCGCCCACTCGCGCGTGCCTTCCACGCCGCGCACGATCTCCAGCGCCAGGCGGTCGAAGAACTCGATGCACCGCGGATGGAGCGCACTGCTCTCGCGCGCCGCCACGATGAATCGCAGGGAGGCCAGCTCGGTAGCGAATGGTATGGCGAGCCCGATCACCGACTCGGGCAACGGCAGCAGCGCGAACTCCGCTTCCACCACGACGCCCAGCGTCCCCTCGCTCCCCACGAACCAGTCCACCGGGTCGTGCGCCAGCGCGTAACCGACGGTGTTCTTCTCCAGCTGCGGCCGGCGCAGATCTACCTCCGTTCCGTCGGCCATCGCCACCGTGAGCGCGCGCACGTGCGGACGCGTCGCGCCGTAGCGCAGGCTCCGTGCGCCCGACGCGTTGCAGGCGACCGCGCCTCCCACCGTGCACTCCTCCTCGCTCGTCGGATCGAGCGGCAGCAGCAGTCCCTCCGCCGCACAGGCGCGCTTGAGGTCGGCGAGGATCACCCCCGGTTCCGCGCGCGCCACGCGGCGCCCGGCGTCCACATCGATCACGCGGTCCATCCCGCGCAGCGAGAGCAGCACGCCGCGGTCGGTGATGGACGCCGCCGTCGTGCTCGTCTGTCCCCCCGCCGCCGTCACGGGGGTGCGCGACGACGTGCACTCGGCGAGCAGCGCCGCCACCTCCTCGCGCGACGTCGGGCGCGCCACGCCGTCGGGTACGAGCACGAGCCCCGACGCGTCGGAGGCATGCGCGCGCCGCACGTCGGCATCCCGGTCGATGCGCACCGCCAGCTCGTTCATCAGCCGGCGCGGAAATGCACGACGGTCGCCGAGGTCACGTCCGGCAGCTCGAGCAGGGCCTCGCGCACCTTCGGGCTCACCGTGCCGTCCACGGTGATCGCCGCCAGCGCGTCGCCGCCCTGCGCCAGTCGCGCCTGGTGATACTCGGCGATGTTCACCCCCGCGTCGCCGAGCAGGGTGCCCACGCGGCCGATCACGCCGGGGACGTCCTTGTTCGTGAGGATCACCAGCGTCTCGCGTGGCGCGACGTCCACGTGGAATCCGCCGATGCGCGTGAGCCGCGGCGTCGCTCCCTCGGGGGCGATGCCTGCCACTGCCAGCTCCTGCATCGCCCCGGCGAGGCTCACCTGCACCGCGTAGTCATTGCCGAGCGACGTGGACTCCGAGCACGCCAGCTCGATGCCCCGCGACTCGGCAAGCGACTGGGCGTTGATGAGGTTGAGACGCTCCACGTCCACCGTGCCCTCGAGGACACCGGCTGCCGCGGCGGCAAGGATTGCCTGCGCACCACCGGCGAGCTCCGGGCCCACGCGCAGCGAGAGCCGCTGCACGGCGCGCACCCCGCGGTCGGCGAGGATGGCGCGTGCCACCGCCGCCGCCCGCCGCGCCACGAACAGCGCCGGCTGCAGGGAGCGCAGGTCGCCCGCCCCCGCACCGGCCACGTTGATGGAGCGCGACAGCTCGCCGTGCAGCAGCGCGTCGCGCACCGCCGCACAGGCGTCCACCGCCACGTTGCGCTGCGCCTCCGCGCTCGACGCCCCGATGTGCGGGGTGAGCAGGGTGTGCGGCGCGCGGCGCAGCGGATGGTCGGGGGCCAGCGGCTCCTTCGTGAACGCGTCCACGATGGCGCCGCGGAGCTGTCCGCTCTCCAGCGCCGCCACCAGCGCCGCCTCCTCGACGATGCCGCCGCGCGCCATGTTCACCACCACCGCCCCCGACTTGAGCCGCGCCAGCTCGCGCCGCCCGATCATCCCCTCCGTCTCGTCGGTGAGCGGCGTGTGCACGGTGAGGAAGTCCGCCTGGTCCAGCCCTTCCTCCAGCGTGGCGAGCCGGCGGATGCGCAGCGAGCGGAAGCGTTCGTCGCTCACGTACGGGTCGTAGCCGGCGACGTCCATCCCGAACGC
>CAMLIU010000220.1 GCA_946479995.1 uncultured Gemmatimonadota bacterium
CTCCAGACGGAGCCGCAGATCCAGGAAGTGCTCGGCATCGACGAGAAGGGACACGATTTCTTCCTCCAGATCACCGACGCGCGTCCCGACACGGGCGGCCTCTCCGGCGCCACGCCCGCCGAGGCGGTGAGCTGGGGCAAGATCGATCCGGACCGCCTGCCCGACGCCGTGGTGTGCTACCTGGACTCCACGGTCGCGCTCCCGCTGCTCACCGCGTACGCCCACGCGCGCCACGAGCCGCGTCCTCTCAAGCGCCTGCTCGACCGTCGGCAGGAGAACATGGCCGTGCTGCGCCGCGAGTTCGCCCAGGCGGGTGGCGTGCCCCGCGAGCCTTCGGCGACCGACACCACGCTGCCGATGCACCGATAACTGCGCGTGAACCGTTAACCGTTAACCGTTAACGACAACGGCACACCGAGCTCAGTCCGGTGTGCTGTTCGCTCTTTCGGTCAACGGTTCACGGTTAACGGTCCTTCGGTTAACGCTCCTTCAGTACCGCTCTTACGAACTCCCGCTTCGAGTACTCCCCGCGGCTCACCACGCCCACCAGCTGCTCGCGCCCGAGCACGCGGCGCGTGATCTCGCGCTCGCCGATGCCGCGTGCGTGAAGCGCGCCGATGGCGCCGATCGTCTCTTCCATCCACGAGACCTTCGCGCGCAGCAGGGGCACCGGGTCGGGCACTGCGCCGCGATGCGCGTCGAGCAGCAGCCGCGGCTCCAGCGCCGCCGCCGCGCGCAGGCTTTCCACCAGCCGGCTCGGCGACTCGCCATGATGCGCTACGCGCACCTTCACGCCCAGGAACAGGTCACCGCCAACGAGGATGCGCCGCTCGGCATCCCACAGCACCAGATGCTCGTCGGTATGGCCGGGCAGCGGCAGCACGGCGAGCGGTGCCGGGTCGAACGCGCGCAGCGGTACCGCGAGCGGCGTCGGCGAGCCCCACACGAGGCGGCGGTAGACGCCGATCCGCTCCGGCTCGCGAAGCTCACGCTCGCATGACGGGTCCATCAGCAGGGGCACGCCCATCGCGGCGAGCTCGGCCGCATTGCCCGCGTGGTCCTCGTGGCCGTGCGTGATCACCACGCCGCGCGGTGCCAGCTCGCGCACTGCCCGCAACACCTCCTGCCGGGCGTGCGGCGGGCCGGTGTCGATCATGACGTCCCGCACGACGTATGCGCTCACGGCGTAGCCGGCGAGGCGTCCCTGCCACGACCGCGCGTGGAGCCGCAGCACTTCCGGCTCCACGAACTCCCGGTGCAGGCTCACGCCGACCCGCCGGGGTTTGCCTCGACGCCACTTGCGCTATAGTATGAAACGACGCGGCGCCCGGCTCTCGGCTGGGCGCTCCCTTTTTTTCGTACCCCGCAGTCCAGTGCTCTCATGATCGAAGCGCTCAAGTCGAAGCTCGCCGGCGAAGTCGAGAAGCTCCAGTACGAGCTCAACGTCACCCTCCCCGCCGAAATCCGGAAGGCGGTGGAGATGGGCGACCTTCGTGAGAACAGCGAATACAAGGCCGCGCTCGAGCGCCAGCAGTTCGTGCAGGCGCGCCTCGGCCAGCTCCGCGAGCGGCTCAGCAAGCTGTCGTCCATCGACGTGACCCAGATCCCGCGCGAGCGGGTCGGCCTCGGCTCCATCGTGACGGTGAAGGACGAGAAGACCGGCCTCGAGGAGACCTATCACCTCGTCTTTGGCGATGCCGTGGAGTTCGAGGAAGGCCACGTCACCATGTCGTCGCCCATCGGCCGTGCCCTGCTCGGCAAGTCGGTGGGTGAGGTCGCCTTCCTCAGGCTGCCCACCATGACGCGCCAGCTGAAGGTGAGCGAGCTCCGCACCATCCACGACCTGCAGCCGGACGAGGTCTAGGGCTCGATCCCGAACAGCCGCTCCACCTCTGCTTCGTAGCGCTCGAGCTCCCGCGCGAGGCGATCAGCGTTCCAGCCGAGCCACTCGGCGACGAGAGGAGCCACTCGTCGCGCCGCCGAGCGGCCGTGGTCCCTCGTCTCGAACGCGATGGGGATTCGTCGCACCAGCAGGTCGGCCAGCGTGAACGCGAGCTCGCATTCCGCCGCCCATCGCAGCTCGGCCAGCGCGTAGGGGCGCGTCGGCTCGATGCGCTCGGCGAGGGCGGCCTCCCGCTCGGCGAGAGACCACACTGCGCGCCACTCGTCGCCGTGTGCGTGCACCAGCCGGGCCGCCACGGCAGCGTCGCCGGTGAGCACGGTTGCGGCGCCGATCGCCTTCAGCGGATCGGCGAGCCCGCCGCCGGACAGGGGAGCGTCGGCCGTCGGCGAGCGGGTCACCCGCACGCCGAGCGATCGTTGCACCGCATCCACGCCATCACGCGCCATCACGCGGTAGGTGGTGAGCTTCCCGCCCGTGATGCGCACCAGTCCCGGCACCCGCTCCGTGACGGCATGCTCGCGCGACACCGCCCCAGGATCGCCGGCGCTGGCGTCGCTCGCCACCAGTGGCCGCAGTCCCGCCCATGCGGTCACCACGTCGTCGCGGCACAGCTGCGCCGCCGGGAAGAAGTGATTCGCCGCCTCCAGCAGGTAGTCCACGTCGCGCGAGGAGGCGCGCACTTCGTCCGGGTCCGCGGGCTCGAAGGTGTCCGTCGTGCCGATGACGGCGAAGTCTCCCGCCGGCAGCACGAAGAACACGCGTTCGTCCTGCGGAGTGAGCAGGGTGAGCGCCGCTTCGTTCCCCACCCGCCCGCGCGGGACCATGAGGTGCACGCCCTTGCTCCCGTGCACCGCCGGGGCGACGGCGTCGGCCAGCCGTTCGGTCTCGTCGCTCCACGGGCCGGTGGCGTTCACCACCACGCTCGCCGTGACCTGTACCTCGCCGCCCTCGAGCTCGTCCGCGATCCGTGCGCCTGTCACCCGCGTGCCCTCGCGCACCAGCGCCGTCACCCGCGCGTGATTCACCACCGTTGCCCCCGCAGCGATGGCCGCGCGTACCGTGGCGAGGGTGAGCCGTGCGTCGTCGGTGAGCGCGTCCCAGTAGCGCGCGCCGCCGCGCAGGTCGCGTGACAGCAGTCGCGGCTCGCGGCGCAGCACTTCCGCCGCATCCAGCCGCTCGTGTCGCGCCACGTTGCGGAAGGTGGCCAGCAGGTCGTACAGCGTTAGCCCCGCCGCGAGCTTCCACCGGGCGATGCGCGCACCGGCGTACACCGGCCAGGTGAAGGCCAGCGGTCGCACGAGGTGTGGTGCCAGCCGGCGCAGGACGCGCCGTTCGTGGCTCGCCTCGAACACCAGGCGCAGGTCGCCGTGCTCCAGGTAGCGGACGCCGCCATGCACCAGTCGCGACGATCGGCTCGAGGTGCCACTGGCGAAGTCGTCCTTCTCCACGAGCGCGGTGCGCAGCCCGCGCATCGCCGCGTCGCGTGCCACGCCGGCTCCCGTGATGCCGCCGCCCACGACGAGCACGTCGAAGGACTCACGCGTGAGCGCGTCGAGGGCGGCCCGTCGTGCGGCGACGGGTGGCGTGGTGGGCGCGGGCACTCCCGACAAGCTAATCCCGGCGTAGCTTCCAGCCATGCCCTCACTCGGAACTCCGGGCCGGCGCGTCGCCATCGTCGCCGGCCTGCGCACGCCCTTCGCGCGCGCCGGTACCACGCTGAAGTCCCTCTCCGCCATCGACCTCGGCAAGCGCGTCGTGGCCGAGCTGATCCAGCGCAGCGGCGTGGATGGCAAGTCGGTGGACGCGGTCGTCTACGGCACGGTGGTGCCGTCGGTGATCGCACCGAACATCGCGCGTGAGGTGTCGCTCCTGCCGCTCCTGCCCAAGGGCGTGCAGGCATTCACCGTGAGCCGCGCCTGCGCCTCGGCGAACCAGGCCATCACCGACGCCGCCGACCAGATAGTGCTCGGCCACGCCGACGTCATCATCGCCGGCGGTGCGGAGTCGCTGTCGAACGTGCCCATCCTGCACTCGCGCGGCATGAGCGAGGCGCTCGTCGCCGCAAGCCGCGCCAAGTCGTTCGGGGGCCGCGTCAAGGCGCTCGCGCGCGTGCGTCCGCGCGACCTCGTCCCCATCACCCCCGCCATCGCCGAGCCGTCCACCGGCGAGACGATGGGGGAGTCGGCGGAGAAGATGGCGAAGATCAATGGCATCCCGCGCGCCGACCAGGACCACTTCGCGCTGCGCTCGCACCGGCTCGCCGCCGCCGGCACCGAGGACGGCCGGCTCACGGCGGAGATCGTCCCCGTCTACGTGCCGCCGTCCTTCGAGCCGATGACGAGCGACAACGGCATCCGCGCCGACTCCACGATGGAGAAGCTCAAGTCGCTCAAGCCGGTGTTCGACCGCAAGTACGGCACGGTGACGGCCGGCAACTCCTCCCCCCTCACCGACGGCGCGAGCGCCGTGCTGCTCATGAGCGAGGAGCGCGCGCTCGCGCTCGGGTACGAGCCGATGGCGTACATCCGCAGCTACGCGTACGCCGCGCTCGACCCTGGCG
>CAMLIU010000221.1 GCA_946479995.1 uncultured Gemmatimonadota bacterium
CGCGGTGGGGTTCTTCGGCTATGACGTCGTGCGGCACATCGAGCGCCTGCCCGATGCGCCGCCGCGCGGCAATCCCTGCCCCGACGCGCTGTTCGTGTTCACGCGCAACGTCGTCATCGTGGACAACCTGCGCGCCCAGGCGCGCGTGGTGGCGACGGCGACGGTACCCGCCGACGCCGACGACGCGACGCTGCGCGCGCGCTACGACGCCGCGCAGGCCGAGATCGCCGAGACCATCGCGCGGATGCGCAGCGGCCCGTCGCTGCCGCCGCTGGAGCTCGACGCCACGCGCCCGGCGGCGACGGGCGTCTCCAACACCTCGCGCGAGCGCTTCCTCGACGGCGTGGCGCGCATCAAGGAGCACATCCTCGCCGGCGACGTGTTCCAGTGCCTGCTGGCGCGGCGCAACAGCGTGCCGCGGGACTTCGACGGCACCGCGCTGTACCGGGCGATCCGCGTGCTGAATCCTTCGCCGTATATGTTCCACCTCGTGCTCGAGGACCTCGAGCTGGTGGGCAGCTCGCCGGAGCTGCTGGTGCGCGTGGCCGACGGCCGCGTGACGGTGCGGCCGATCGCCGGGACGCGGCCGCGCGGCGCGACGCCCGAGCAGGACGCCGAGCGCGCCGCCGAGCTGCTGGCCGACCCGAAGGAACGCGCCGAGCACATCATGCTCGTGGACCTCGGCCGCAACGACGTCGGGCGCGTCGCGCAGTACGGCACGGTGACCGTGCCCGACCTGATGGTCGTCGAGCGCTATTCGCACGTGCTGCACCTCGTGAGTTCCGTCGAGGGCCTGCTGCGCGACGCGCAGTCGTCGCTGGCCGTGTTCAAGGCCGTGTTCCCCGCCGGCACGATGACCGGCGCGCCGAAGGTGCGGGCGATGGAGATCATCGACGAGCTGGAGCCGGAGCGTCGCGGTCCGTACGCGGGCGCAGTGGGTTACATCGCCGCCGGCGGCGAGCGGATGGACCTCGCGATCACCATCCGCACCTGCGTGATCGCCGACGGCGTGGCGTCGGTGCAGGCCGGTGCCGGCATCGTGCAGGATTCGGTGCCGGCCGCGGAGTGGACGGAAACGGAGAACAAGGCGCGGGCGATGCTGACCGCCATCGGGCGAGTGCGCCAGGCGCTGGGCACGGGATGACCACTCCCGCGCGCGCGCCGATGAGGATCGCCGTCGAATGCTCCCGGCTGGGACAGGACACGCGCGGCATCGGACGCTACGTGCGCGCACTCCTGCCGCGTCTCCTCGCCTCGCGCGCCGAGCTTCGCCTTCTTCCCTTCGCGCGGCGGCGTCGCGAGCTCGACGAGCTGCGTCGCGCGCTGGAGGCGCTCGGCCTGCCGGCTGACCGGGTGGAGGCGCGGCTCTTCGCCGAGCTGCGCGAGGGCGATGCCGACCTGTGGTGGTATCCGTGGAACATCGCGCGCCCGGCACCGAAATCGGGGCGGGTGGTGGCGACGGTGCATGACGTGGCGCCCCTCGTCTTCCCGGATCCGCGACGGAGCAAATGGCTGCAGAACCGGCGCTGGCGTCGGCTCTTCGGGAAGACCGTCGAACGCGCGACGGTGATCCTCACGCCGTCACGGTTCACTTCTCTCGAGCTGCAGCGCTGCCTCGACGTACCGCCCGACCGGATCCGCGTGACGCCGCTCGCCGCGGATGACCTGCCCGTTTCTCCTGCGGCGGACGACGCCGAGGTGCTCGACCGACTGGGCATTCGCACGCCGTACGTGCTCGCAGTGAGCGCGGTGGACCGGCGGAAGAACCTTGCCCTGCTGGACGCGGCCATGGCGCACGTGGTGGACATCCTCCCCCGCGCCACGATGGTCATGGTGGGACCGCGGCGTGAGCCGGATCACTTTCACGCTGCCGCCTGGCTGCAGGCACCCGGCTTCGTGAGCGAGGAGGAGCTGACGACGTTGTACCGCTCGGCGCGTGCCCTGGTGGTGCCGTCGCTGTACGAAGGCTTCGGGCTGCCGGTGCTCGAGGCGATGCGGCTCGGCGCGCCCGTGATCTGCGCCCGCACCTCCTCGCTCCCCGAGGTCGCCGCCGATGCGGCGCTCTACGTCAGTCCCACCGACGAACGACAGCTCGCGCTCGCCATACTGCAGCTGCTTACCAACGACGTCCTGTACGACTCCCTGCACCGAGCAGGAGTGCAACAGGCAGCACGCTTCTCCTGGAACGACACCGCGCTCCTCACCCTCGCCGCCTTCGACGACGCACTCGGGCGCTAGGCAGCGTCCGTCGCCGGTGGCATATTCCGACTCCATGCCCCTCCGTCTCGTCAGCCCGGACGGCACGAAGACGTACGACCTGCGCGACGGCGTGCCGCTCATCGTCGGGCGCGCACCGACCTGCGACCTCCCCGTCTTCGACCCGACCATTTCGCGCCGCCACGCCGAGCTCACCTCGGACGGGGGCGCCGTGGTCGTGCGCGACCTGGGCTCGAGCAACGGGACGTTCGTGAACGGCGTGAAGACGAGCAATGCGCTGCTCGCCGTGAACGACACGGTGGCGTTCGGCAAGGTGTCGTTCAAGCTCGCGTCCTACGCGGCGCCTACGCCGAGCTCGGCGATGGCCGGCGTGTCGCGACCGATGGCCGGTGCGACGATCATCCGCCAGATCCCCATGCCCGAAGCACGAGCCGGCGTGGTGGCCGCGCCGGCGAAGGACAAGAGCCAGGAGAAGCTGGCCACGCTGCTCGAGGTCTCCAAGGGGCTCACCCGCGCGGTCGACGTGGACACGATCCTCGCCAAGATCGTCGGCTACGCCTACCAGACGCTGGACGTGGACCGCGTGGCCATCCTCCTCCTGGACGAGAACGGCGACCTCGTGCCGAAGATCGCGCGCGACCGCCGCGGTGCCGACGCGCCGCGGACGGTGCCGCAGTCCATCGCGCGGCAGGCGATCCAGGAGAAGTCGGCGCTCCTCACCGACAACGCCGGCGAGGACGAGCGCTTCGGCGGCGACTCCATCGTCATGCAGCAGGTGCGCTCCGCCATCTGCGCGCCGTTGATCGGGAGCGAGGACCGCGTGCTCGGCGTGCTCTACGTGGACAACCCGAGCATGGCACACCAGTTCAGCGATGACGACCTGGAGTTCCTCGTCGCCTTCGCCGGCATCGCCGCGGTGGCCATCGAGAACTCGCAGTTCGCCGAGCGCATCCGGCGCGAGGCGCTGGTGCGCAGCAACTTCGAGCGGTACTTCGCGCCGCAGCTCGCCGAGCGCATCGCGGATTCGGCGGAGGCAACGAAGCTGGGGGGAGAGAAGCGGCCGGTGGCGGTGCTGTTCAGCGACATCCGCGGATTCACTCCGCTCTCCGAGAGCATGAAGCCCGACGAGATCGCGACGCTGCTCACGGAATACTTCACCGAGATGGTGGAGTGCGTGTTCCGCCACGGCGGGATGCTCGACAAGTTCATCGGCGACGCCGTGATGGCGCAGTGGGGGGCGCCGCTTGGCAACGAGGACGATGCAGACCGGGCGCTGCAGGCGGCGGTGGACATGATGGCAGCGCTGTCCACCCTCAACGAGCGCTGGCTCGCGCAGGGGCGCCCCACGCTGGAGATCGGCATCGGGCTCAACTACGGCGAGGCGTTCGCCGGCAACATCGGCTCGGAACGCCGGCTCGAGTTCACCGTCATCGGCGACACGGTGAACACGGCGAGCCGCCTCTGCTCGGCCGCCGATGCGGGCGACATCCTGATCTCCGAGAGCATGAAGCGCGCGCTGCATTCTGCGCCGGCACTGGAGAAGCGGCCGGCGATGGCGCTCAAGGGAAAGAAGGGGAGCATCCACGTCTATCGCATGCGCATCGAGTGATGCGCGTGCCGCTGCCGGCCGGATACGAGCGCGTGACAGCCGGCCGGTGCTGGGCCGTGGTGCGTGCCGATCACCGCGCGGACGCGGAAGTGATGCTCGCCGACGGAACGTTGTACGAGGCGGCGGCACGGGACCTCGCGGCACGGACGTTCATCGGCCGCGGCATCACGTACGCCGTCGCCCTGCCGGTGTCGGCGACGCGTGTGGTGGTGCGCCACAATCGCCATGGCGGGTTGTTCGCGCCGCTGACGCGCGACCTGTTCCTGCCGCCGACGCGCGCGCCGTACGAGCTGGCCGTTTCGCTGCGACTCGCGGCGCTCGGCGTGCGCACCCCGGAGGTGCTCATGTACGGCGTGCAGCGGGCGGGCCCGGCACTTCGCCGCTCGGACGTGGTGACTCGAGAGATCATGGGCGGGCGAGACCTCTCGACCTACATGGCGCATGACGTTGCGGCGGACGAGCGAGCGGCCGCCTGGGCGGCAGCGCGGGAGCTGGTGCTCGCACTGAACGCCGCTGGCGCGCGACATCACGACCTCAACGTGAAGAACATCCTCCTCGCTCCGCTGGATTGCCGGCTCGCCGCATGGGTACTGGACGTGGACCGCGTGGATTTCGGGGAGCCGCAGTCC
>CAMLIU010000222.1 GCA_946479995.1 uncultured Gemmatimonadota bacterium
ACCTCAAGTACCCCGAGGGCACGGCGTGCGCGCAGGTGCTCATCGTCGGCGAGGAACGCGGTGTCCAGGCGAAGACGGTGTTCATGGGGTTCGGGCTTGGTGCGGCATACAAGTTCCTCAACGCGGGGCTGCATCTCTTCCTCGAGGTGCCGAGACGCGCCTTCACCAGCCGACTCGCCAATGGGCAGACGCAGCTGTTCGGTGAGATCCAGGCGGAGATCAGCCCCGAGCTCACCGGCGTGGGCTACATCATCGGGCCTCGCATCGCGGGCTACCTGTTCGCCGGCGGCCTGACGTCGTACTTCGTGCTCATCCCCGCGATCAAGCTGTTCGGCGCGGGGCTCACGACACCGATCTTCCCCGCCACGGACCTCATCAGCGGGATGGACGCCGGCGCCGTGCGCGCCAACTACGTCTACTACATCGGGGCGGGGGCGGTGACGACCGCTGGACTGATCAGCCTCGGTCGCTCGCTGCCGACGATCTGGCATGCCCTCGTCGGCGGCCTGCGCATGAAGCGCAGCACGGTGGAGGGCGAGACGGTCGCGCGTACCGATCGCGACCTGTCGATGGGGGTGGTAGTCGTCGGCGTGCTCGCCTGTCTCGTCGCGATGATCGTGCTGCCGCAGATCGGGATCAACATCGTCGGCGGCATCCTCGCCGTGCTGTTCGCGTTCCTCTTCGTCACGGTGTCCAGCCGCATCACCGGCCAGATCGGCTCGTCGGCGAACCCCGTGTCGGGAATGACCGTCGCCACGCTGCTGCTGACGTCACTCATGTTCCTCGCCGTCGGCTGGGTGGGCATCGAGTACCGGGTGCTCGCGCTCTCCATCGGCGGCGTGGTGTGCGTGGCGGCGTCCACGGCGGGGGCGACGTCGCAGGACCTCAAGACGGGCTACCTCGTCGGCGCCACGCCGCGCTACCAGCAGATCGGCCTCATCATCGGCGTCACGGCGAGTGCGCTGCTCGTGGGCGGGATCATCCAGTTCCTCAACGACGCGAAAACGACCATCGTGCCGAAGTCCTACCCGGCGGTGCAGGTCGCGGTGATCGAGCAGGGGAACCGCTACGCGCTGGCCAATGGCCGCATGGTGCCGGCGACTGAGGCGCCTGGCGCACCCAGCTACCGCGTCGGGCGCCTGTACGAGCAGACGGGGAACGCCATCGCCGGCAAGTACCTCGTGGACGACGCCGGCGCGATCAGGTATCTCGTGGACCCTGGCGTGGGCGGACGCGAGCGCCGGAACTACGATGGGCGCGAGATCGACAAGCTGGACTCGCCCAAGGCGCAGATCATGGCGCTCGTCGTGGACGGCATCCTGACGCAGAAGCTGCCGTGGGGACTGATCCTCGTCGGGGCGTTCCTCGCCATCGCCGTGGAGCTGCTCGGGGTTCCCTCCCTCCCGGTCGCGGTCGGTGTCTACCTGCCGATCTCCACCTCGGCCACGATGTTCATGGGCGGGGTGATCCGCTGGCTGGTGGATCGTCGGCTCTCCCCGGCGGAACGGGACTCGGCCGACGCCGATTCCGGCCCGGGGGTGCTCCTCTCGTCGGGGCTGATCGCCGGGGGCGCCATCATGGGAGTGGTGCTGGCAGGTCTTGCGGCCCGGCAGCTCGACACTGCATTCAATCTGGGCAAGGCGTTGGGCGCGATGGCGACGAGCAACATCGTCTCGCTGGTCGCGTATCTGGTGCTGCTGGCGGCGCCGCTCTATCTGGTGGCCCGGCGCGTGCAGCGGACGGAGGAATAACGCTCACCCCTGCCGCCCGTGGCCGAGCGGCAGGGAGGGAGGTATCCATGGCCAACAGCGGCAGTCTCTTCCGCCGGACGGGCGCGGCCCTCGTCGCGCTCGGCCTCACCGCTTTGCCCGCTGCGTCGCGCGCGCAGGATCCCCTGGCCGGACTGGTGGGAATCGTCCGGGACTCGGGCGGAGCTCCACTTCGTGACGTGCAGGTCCGTCTTGGCTCGGGTCCGCGGGCCATCACCAACGACAAGGGCGGCTTCGCCTTCGCGTCGCTGAGCCCCGGCGTGACGGTCGTGTCGCTGCGCCGGCTCGGCTTCGTGCCGGACAGCATTTCCGTGATCCTCCGCGCTGGGCGCGTGGACTCGCTCGTGCTCGTGATGGAAGCCATGGCCGCCGAGCTGCCGGGGGTCACGGTGGAGGACGAGGCGGACGCGCGCTCTCATCGCATCCTCGCCGGCTTCTGGGAACGGCGTTCCCGCGGCTTCGGGACCTTCATGACGCGCCAGGAGATCGACAAGCGTGATGCGCATGACTTCGTGGATCTCACGCGCATGATCCCGAGTCTCCGCATCATCAACATGAACGGGAGGCGTACCCTCCGGTTCAACGGTACCTTGCAGCCGCGCGACTGTCCCCCGCAGTACGTGGTGGACGGGATGCGCATCGAGGATGGCTCCCCCGACGAGTTCTCGCCCCACGACATCGAGGCGCTGGAGTTCTACTCGGGGCCGGCCACCACGCCGCCACAGTTCAGCAACCGC
Source organism: uncultured Gemmatimonadota bacterium (assembly GCA_946479995.1). The sequence goes on from CAMLIU010000222.1 coordinate 2,507, forward strand.
GCCTTCGCCCACACCTGCGGCACGATCGTCATCTGGACGCGTCTGCCGGGCTGACGCGCTCGCGCCACTCGCGATCGGTTCGTTAGAGTTCCAATGCGTGGCAGCGGTCGAGCCCATGACCGCTGCCACGCTGCACATCCTCCCTTCCCCTCCATGCGCCTTTCCTCCCTCCTCGCGCTCGCCCTCGTCGCTCCCTTCACGCTCGCGGCGCAGACGCGCACGCCGGCCGACCTGATCGTCACCAACGCGCGCATCTACACGGTGGACGAGGCCCACCCGAGCGCGCAGGCGCTCGCGGTGAAGGACGGCCGCTTCCTCTTCGCCGGCTCGGAGCGCGAGGTCATGGCGCTGCGCGGTCCGGCGACGAAGGTGGTGGACGCGGGCGGCCACACCGTGATTCCCGGCATGGTGGACGCGCACGCGCACCTGCTCGGGATCGGCGAGTCGCTGCAGCAGGTGGACCTCACCGGCACGCGGTCGTACGACGAAGTGGTGGCGCGCGTCGCCGCCGCGGCGAAGGGCGCGCCGGCGGGCAGGTGGATCGTCGGCCGCGGATGGGACCAGAACGACTGGGGCGACACGCGCTTCCCCACGCACGACGCGCTGACGCGCGCGCTGCCGAACAATCCGGTCTACCTCACGCGCGTGGACGGACACGCCGGGCTCGCCAACGCGGCCGCCATGCGCGCCGCGAGCGTGACGGCGAGGACGGCCGACCCACGTGGCGGCCGCCTGGAGCGTGATGCATCGGGCGCGCCCACCGGCGTGTTCGTCGACAACGCGCAGGGCCTCGTGGAGCGCGTCATCCCCCCACCGACGCGCGAGGACGTGCGCAAGGCGCTCGGGCTGGCGATCACCGAGGCGCATCGGTACGGGCTCGTCGGCATCCACGACGCCGGCGAGTCGCGCGCGACGATCGACGTCATGGAGGAGATGGCGAAGGCGGGCGAGCTGCCCTTCCGCCTCTACGTCATGATCGGCGACGACTCCGCCGCGCTCGCGCACTACATGTCCATCGGGCCGCGCAGCGGGCTGTACGACAATCACCTCTGGGTGCGCGCCATCAAGCTCTACGCCGATGGCGCGCTCGGCTCGCGCGGCGCGGCGCTGCTGGAGCCGTACAGCGACGACCCGAAGAACAACGGCCTCCTGGTGAGCGCTCCCGCCCATATCGAAGACGTCGCCGAACGCGCGCTGGCGAGCGGCTTCCAGGTGGCGACGCACGCCATCGGCGACCGCGGCAATCGCATCGTGCTCGACGCGTACGAGAAGGCGCTCCAGGCGCATCCCACCGCCGACCACCGCTTCCGCATCGAGCACGCGCAGATCCTCAACCACGACGACATCCCGCGCTTCGCGCAGCTCGGCGTGATCCCGAGCATGCAGGCGGTGCACCAGACGAGCGACATGTACTGGGCGGGGAGCCGGCTCGGCATCGGCCGCCTGCTGGGCGCGTATGCGTGGCGGTCGCTGCTCAATACGGGCGTGGTGGTGCCCAACGGATCCGATGCGCCCGTGGAGGCGGTGAATCCCCTCTTCTCCTTCCACTCCGCCGTCTCGCGTGAGGACGCGAGCAACTGGCCCACCGGCGGCTGGATGCCGGAGCAGCGCATGACACGCGACGAGGCGCTGCAGTCCATGACCATCTGGCCCGCGTACGCCGCCTTCCAGGAGCAGGTCATGGGGTCCATCACGCCGGGCAAGCTCGCCGACTTCGTGATCCTCGACCGCGACATCATGACCGTGCCCGAGCGCGACATCCTCGGCACGTCGGTGCTCGCGACCTATATTGGAGGGAAGGCCGTCTACGAGCGGCCGGCCGGCAAGTAGTCCATTCCCGTGGGGAGGCAGCGCATGGTCCAGTCACCGGGCATGAAGATCGAGCCGCACGCCGGCGATGCTTCGCCGCGCTACCCGTGGCTCACGCCCGAGCG
>CAMLIU010000223.1 GCA_946479995.1 uncultured Gemmatimonadota bacterium
CCCCTCTCGAAGGTTCGTCCTCGGCGTTCACCCCGGCGGCTCCGCGCGCGAACGATCACGCGCGGAGTCGGCGGCGCCTTCGCCGGACGCTGCAACCGTCGCTCCCCGGCTCACGCTGGAGTCCCGTCCGCACGCTGCGCCTTCGCGCGACGTGCCGCTCGTGCTCCTTCGCGAGCCGCAGCACGTTCCGCCCGATCATCGGCCCGGTCCACGCCGTCGCGGACCGGGGGGAAACGACGCAGCATGAGCGGTCAGCAGCGACGCGACGACGGATATGGCGAGGACGAGCAGCGCACGGCACAGCGGCCGATCGTGAATGCCTCACTCGCCGAGCTGCTGCGCGCCCTCGTGAACGGGTGGTATCTCAGCGCGGTGGTGCCGATCGCGCTCGCACGCGTGGAGCGTGACCCGCTCGCGAACGCGGGCTGCTTCGACGGTGACCTGATGCGAGGGTTGATGGAGGTGCCGGGTGCTTTCTGGGGACGACATCCACGCCTCTACGATCGCTACCGCGAAGCGCTGCGTCAGAGCGCGGCGCTCAGGCGGCGCATGGCGCCCGAGGACCGTATGCGGTTCTGGTCGCCCCTTCCACTCGGCGACGACGCGTAGCTGGCGGCGGTCAGCGCGTCGCAGGGAACCAGACCATCGCTTCTTCACGATGGCTGAAGCCGTATTCGCCGATGCGCCGTCCCGCGCCATCGGCGGGCTCTGGCGCCCCATCGTCGCGAAGGTGCAACCGTCCGCCCTCCCGCACCACGGCGATGCGCACCTCGGTATCGCGCACACGCGCGCTGCCGCCGGCCAGCGGGCCACCGCGCAACTCGAGCTCGAACCCGTCTCCCTTCATCGCGCAACTCTCCGGCTACGGCCACACGCACGCCTTGCGTTACCGCTGAGTGCGCCTGCCCGCCGGATCGGCGGCTGTGAGCTCTCGGCCGTGTTCGCAAACATCTGGCATGGATCGCGCATTGTGCGACCCTGCGAATCGGAGTGAAGTACTGAAGTCATGCCGTTGCCGGGAGCTGTGTGTGAGTCGTCGAGGGATACGGTGGATGCAGTCGCTTCGCTTGGTGGTGTCGGGTGCCCTTGCCGTCGTCGTAACGGGGGTGTCGGCGAGCGCGCAGCAACCTGTTCGCGCCCACAGCGAGCTGTCGATCCCGGTCAAGAAGAACACCACGCCGGCCGCGCCGCCAGCCCCCCGTGAAGTCGCCGGGACGAAGACGGAAGTGATCGGTTCCCCGGTCGTGGTGCATTTCATCCGCAACGAGGCGGGCACCCCGGTCACGGTGGCGGTTCGCCCTGCTGTGGCGCGAGGCGGCCCGGCGGTTCCGTGGATTCCCCTGTTCGGGCTCCTCGGTGGCGCCGTCCTCCTGCACGGCCTCGACCACGATCACGGCTCCACTCCGCCCCCCGTGGTTCCTCCCGATACCGGAGGAGTGACACCCCCGGGTCCTCCGCCGCCACCTCCTCCGACAACGGTGCCCGAGCCGGGGACGATCGCACTCTTCGGAACCGGCCTCCTCGCGCTGGTGCTCGTCCGCCGCCGCCTGGTCCGGAGCTGACGGGGAGCGCTCGGCGACGTGTTGACGGGGCAGTGGCCGGGCTACCATCCGCCACTGCCCCGATTGTCGTTCAAGGGGCTCCGACCGCCCGCCGCTCCTTTGCCGTTGTGACCTCTCGCGCGCTGTTGCGTCCGGTAGAAACACAGGACCAACCACCGCCCGACGCTGGGAGCTGGCTACTCGATGCACGACCTGCGCGAACCCGCGAGCACCGACCTGACCCCCGAGAGTGAACCGGTGGTCTCGAATCGGGCTCGCGCCCTTGCCCTCGACATCCTCCATCGCATCCGGCCCGTCTGTGCCCACATGCCGGACGAGGAGTTGCTCGAGCTGTCCACGCGCATGGCGCTCGTCGAGCTCCGCTACTTCGAGCAGGTGGCTCCACAGCCCGGGCCGCGCCGCCGCGCGGTGAACGGATGACGAGGCAGGCGATGGAAGAGGACTGGGACGTGTTCGAGGACGCACAGCAATCCGCGCAGCGCCGCCGCCGCGACCTCATCGCGCGCCTCCGCGAGCGCCTGCGCGCCGCCGGCGAGAAGCTCTCCGACGAGCAGGTCTCGGCCGTCGTGGAGCGCATGGCCGACCTGGCACTGGGAGCGGGGAACCTCAGGCACTGGTGAAGCGGACGGTGAGAAGGTGAGAATGTGGGAAGGTCGGAAACCACGTCCGACCTTCCGACCTTCCGTCCTTCCGGCCTTCCGTCACGGAATCTCCGCCTTTCCCGTCGCGGGATCGAACGTCGCCCCGTCGGGCAGGACGTGCATCAGGACGCCCGTGGCGCCGAGGGTTCTGCCAGGTGGGGTGATGCGGGCGTGGCGGGCGTCGTAGATCAGGGCCACGCTTTCGCCCATCACGTGCCAGCGGCCGTCGGGTGAGACGATGAGCGCGGTGGACTCGTCGATGCCCACGCCAAGGTGCACCGGTTGCTCGAGCACCACGCTCACCAGGCGGTTGCTGCGCCTGCGTCGCACGAAGTGCTGGTCCACGATGGCGTTCGTGAGCAGCCCGAACCCCTCGGTGAGGATCATGTTGTCGCGCGCGATCGTCATGTAGGAGGCGCTGTCCTTCACCGGACGCACGCCGCCGGGGTGCCGTTCATCGCCGGTGATCATGGTGGCCGACATCACGGCTGCACCTGCCGAGGTCCCGCCCACGACGGCGCCGTCGCGATAGCGGTCGTGGATCGCAGTCTCGGTCTTCGTGCCCTTCAGCGCCTTGGTGAGGCGCACCTGGTCGCCGCCGCCGAACCAGATCCCCGTCGCGCCGTCGAGCAGGTGCGCGACGGAATCAGTGTTCGCCTCCTCCCGTGTCACCCACACGTTCCGCGCCTCCGCGCCGAGCTTGCGGAGGTCGTCGGCCTTCTCGTCGCCGCTCGCCTTGCCGTCCTCGCTCGCCATCGCGAACACGATGATCTTCGCGTGGCCGGCGCCGCCGGCAAGCCGCACGAACTCCTGAACCAGCGCGGGGGGCTGCGGGCCTCCGCCGACGATGAACAGCGTGCCGCGCGGTGCAGGTGCCACGGCCGCGGATGGCATGGCGGCAGGCCGGACGGCGCAGCCGGAGAGCATCGCCGCCGTGACGAGCGTAACGAAGGTGCGTGTGGCGAACCGGCTCGGTGTGGATCGCATCGTGATCGAGTGAGGGGTGGACTCTTGACCGGGCGTGTCCCGTGGCCGATGATAGCCCCGACATGAAACAGCGTTCCACGAACGTGCGCAATGGCGCCACCGGTGGCACGCGTGCGGTCGAGCGGGCGCTGGAGGTCCTGCGCACGATCGGCGAGTCGCGCGCCGAGCGGGGATTGTCCGACATCGCGGTCGACCTCGGGCTGCACAAGACGACGGCGTTCCGGCTGCTCGGAGCGCTCGAGCGCGCGGAATTCGTGGTGCGCGACGATGAGCGGCAGACGTACCAGCTCGGCCCGGCCCTGTTCCGTCTCGCGTCGCAGGCGCGCCGCGCCGCGGGGCTGCACGAGGCGGCGCGCCCGGAGCTCGAGTCGCTCGCGCACGACGTGGGGGAGACGGCGACGCTCGAGGTGCTCGTCGGCAGCGAGGTGATGATCCTCGACGAGGTGCACGGCCGCTTCCTCGTCGGGGGCGCGCCGGAGGTGGGGATGCGCTGGCCGGCACATGCCACCTCCACGGGCAAGGTGCTGCTCGCTGCCGCGGGAGGGGGCGAGGAGGGCCGCAGTGCAGGGAGCCGGCACCTGCCGGCAGGCAGGCTGGCTCGCCTCGGGCCGAACACCATCACTTCGCGCACCGCGCTCGCGCGCGAGCTCGAGAAGGTGCGGCGCGAGGGGTACGCCGTGGGGCTGGAGGAGCTGGAACCGGGATTCGTCGCCATCGGTGCGCCGGTGCGGAATGCGCACGGACGGACCGTGGCGGCGGTGAGCGTGGGAGGACCGAAAGCCCGACTGGGCGGCGCGCGCGTGCGCACGGTGGCGGCGCGTGTTCGTCGCGCTGCCGACCGCATCTCGCAGCGGCTCGGGGCTCCCACGCTGCTGCAGGAAACATGACGGAAGTTCGTGACGTACCGACGGATCGAGTGATTCGTTCGACCACCACCAGGAGGAAAGCGCATGCAGTTTCTCCCTCGTAAGCCGTTCGTCGCGCTGGCGGCGCTGCTCGTGGCGCTGGCCGCGCCGGGCATCGCCCACGCGCAGGCGACCGGCACGATACGCGGCACCGTCACCGACTCGGCCAGCCGTCGCGGCGTGCCGGGTGTCCAGGTCACCATCGCCGGCACCACGCGCGGCACCGTGACGAACGACGACGGGGTCTACACCCTCGGCTCCGTGCCGGTGGGCCTGACCACCGTCCGCGCGCAGCGACTCGGCTACTCGTCGCAGTCGCGCAGCGTCACCGTCAACGCTG
>CAMLIU010000224.1 GCA_946479995.1 uncultured Gemmatimonadota bacterium
CGCCGCAGCCGAAGCCTCGCTGCAGTCGGCCGCGCTCTCGGCTCGCCTCCAGCGTCGCAGCGTGTGGCAGGTGCCGAGCGTGAACCTCGGCGTCGAGTGGCACGACCCCTCGGGAGCAGAGACGGGAGTGCTGCCAACGTTCGGCCTCTCGCTGCCACTCCCCCTCTTCAATCGGAACCGCGGCGCGATCGCACAGGCGGAAGCGGAGCGGATGCGCGCCGAAGCGGAGCTCGGCCTCGCGACCATCACGAGCCGCGCCGAGATCGCGCGCACCGAGCGGGAGCTGGGTATCGCCATGTCGCGGCTGGCGCGCGATCGCTCGCTGGTGACCGCGGCCGAGAAGGTGGCCGCCATGTCGCTCACGGCCTACAGGGAGGGAGCGTCGGCGCTGCCGAACGTGCTGGAGGCGCAACGCAACGCCCGCGAGGTGCTCGCGCAGTACGTTGACGACCTCGCGTCGGCGTGGATCTTCGCTGCCGAGTTGCGCGTGCTGACCCTCACTCCTTCCACGCTGCCCGCAAGATGACGCTCCTCCTTCGCCACCCCAAGGTGCGGTGCGCCGCGGCGGCACTGGCGCTCGGCACGGCTGCCGCCTGTCACGGCGGCAGCGACGACGGCGGCGCCGAGCCCGCGGCGGTGGTGAACGCGAAGACGGTCGTCGTCACGCCCCGGACGTTCACGGAGTACGTGAGCGCGATCGGCACGGTGGCGCCTCGCGCCGGTCACGTGGCCACCCTGAGCGCACCGGCGCCAGCCCGTGTGGCGTCGGTGCTGGTCACCACCGGCCAGCCGGTGTCCCGCGGCCAGACGCTGATAGTGCTCGACCGCTCCACGTTCGAGGCCTCACTGCGAAGCGCGCAGGCGGCAGTCGCGGCAGCCTCGCGGAATTTCGAACGCTCGGAACGCCTCGCCAACGAGGGCATCCTGCCGCGCAAGGACGCCGACGCCGCCGGGGCAGACCTCGCCCGCGCCCGCGCCGACCTCGCAACGGCGCAGCGTGACGCGTCGCTCGCCACGCTCCGCGCACCGATCGGCGGCGTGGTGACGCGCATGAACGCCACCATTGGTGCGGCGGCCGATCCGAGCCAGCCCCTCGTGGAGATCGCCGACCCGTCAGCGCACGCCATCCTGCTCCCCGTGCCACCTGGCGATGCCGGCCGCGTGCGGCCGGGCGCCAAGGTGAGTCTCTCGGCGGGACAGGGCGCCAGCGGAGAGCCGCTGGGCATCGGCACCGTCGCCGACGTGGGTGGAACGGTGGACTCGGCAACCCGCGGCGTGACGATCAGGGTCCAGGCGCCCACCACGCGCCGTCCGCTGCGCATCGGGGAAACCATCTTCGGCCAGATCGCCGTCGCCACGAAGGCGAATGCGATCGTGATCCCCGTCGAGGCGCTCGTACCGGAGGGCAGCGCGATGCACGTCTACGTCGTGGACCGCAACGACGTCGCCCATGAACGTGAGGTGAAGGTGGGTGGCCGCACCGAGAAGGAGGCCGAGATCACGGCCGGCCTTCAGGCGGGGGAGCGCATTGTGACATACGGCGCCTACGGCGTGCAGGACAGTGCGCGCGTCGCGCCATTGCAGGGAGGCGCCGTACCGGATTCGGCGAGGCCATGAGCACGCCGGACGCGGGGCGCGCCGCCGAACCGGTCGTGCCGCGTCGGCGGACGCTGTTCGCGCTGCTCGCCGAGCAGCGCCGTTTTGTCTACCTGGTCGTCGCCGTGCTCAGCGTGGCCGGCATCTGGTCGGCCGTTCGCCTGCCGTCGGCGATCTACCCCGAGCTCCAGTTCTCGCGCGTCACCGTGGTCACCGAGGGTTCGTCGCTCGGCGCACGGCAGGTGATGTTCTCCATCACGCGGCCGATCGAGGAAGCGGTCACCATCGTGCCCGGAGTGACGCGCGTGCAGTCGCGGTCCATCCGCGGCGGCAACGAGGTCAACATCACCTTCGCGCCCGGCGTCGACATGGACAACGCGCTCGCCCAGGTGCGCGCTCGGGTGAACCAGATCCAGGGGGACCTGCCGGCCGGACTCGACATCGAGATCGAGCGCATGGCGCCGTCGATCTTCCCGATCCTCTCCTACAACCTGGAGGGCGGCGATCCCGCCACCCTCTACGACATCGCGCAGTACCAGATTCGCCCGCTGTTCGCCCGGGTGCCCGGCGTGGGCCGCGTGGACGTGCAGGCGAGCGACGTGCGGGAAGTGGAGATCGTCGCCGACCCGGCCCGCCTCGCCGCGCAGCGGATGACGTACGACGACCTCGCCGCCGCCATTCGCAAGGCGACCACCGTGCAGGCCGTCGGTCGGGTGCCTGCCGACTACAGGCAGTATCTGGTTGTCACCACCTCCGAGGCCGCCTCGGCGGCGGACATCGCCAACGTTGTCGTGGGGCACGGCCTGCGCGTGCGCGACCTCGCCACGGTGAGCGAGGGGACCGAGGACCACGTGCGCATCGTCGCCGGCGACGGGCGACCGGCGGCGCTGCTCAACATCACCCGGCAGCTCGGTGGCAACACCCTCGAGATCGCCGACAGCGTCGCGCGCATCGCTGAGGGCGTTGCGCCGACCCTGCCTCCGGGAGTGCGGCTGCGACCGCTGTACGACCAGGCCGCACTCGTGCGCGACGCCGTGAAGTCGGTGCGCGACGCGATGATCATCGGGGCGGTGCTGGCGGTGGTGATCCTGCTGCTCTTCCTGCGTCACGCGCGAGTGACGGCGATCAGCGCCTCGTCCATTCCACTGACGATGGCAATCACGGTGTTCGTGATGTCGCTCCTCGGCCAGACCTTCAACCTGATGACGCTCGGCGCGATGGCGATCGCGATCGGGCTCGTGATCGACGACGCAGTGGTGGTGACTGAGAACATCGTGCGCCACCTGCGGCTTCAGCCGGACCGGCACGTTGCGGTTCGCGAGGCGGTGCAGGAGCTCATCTGGCCCGTCACCACCTCCACCATCACGACGGTCGTCGTCTTCCTCCCCCTGGGATTGCTTACAGGTGTGGAAGGGCAGTTCTTCCACGCGCTCTCCATCACGCTCACCGTGGCGGTCCTCCTTTCACTCGTGCTGGCGCTCACGATCATTCCCCTGCTGAGCGAGCAGTACCTCACGGTCGGCGACGCCGAGGAGACGGCTGACGACGTGGAGCAGGAGGCCAATCCGGGCCTGCTCGACCGGGTGGCTCGGGCGATCGACCGGCTCTCGGACCGCTACGAGCGCGCGCTCGCCGCCGCGCTGCGGCACACGCGCCTGATGATCGCGGGCGCCGTCCTGCTGGTGGTCGCGGGGATCGCCGTGCACCAGTTCGTCGGGAGCGGCTTCCTTCCGGAGATGGACGAAGGTGCGTTCGTTCTCGACTACTGGAGCCCCGGCGGCACTGCGCTCACCGAGACGGATCGCATGCTTCACATCGTCGAGCGCATCCTGCTGTCCACGCCGGGAGTGAGCGGCACGTCGCGCAGGACCGGCGCCGAGCTCGGGCTGTTCGCCACCGAGCAGAATCGAGGGGACCTGGTCGTGCGCCTCGAGGAGCCGTCGAAGCGGAGCCGCTCCAGCTTCGAGATCATCGACGACGTCCGCGGACGGATCGAGTCCGCGGTGCCACGGCTGCGCATCGAATTCGTCCAGATCCTTTCCGACGTGATCAACGACCTGGCGGGCGCCGCGAGCCCGGTGGAGATCAAGCTCTTCGGCACCAACCTCGCGGCGCTGGAGGCCTACGGTACGAGGCGCGGGGCGCAGGTGGCGAAGGTGGAGGGCGTGGAGGACCTCTTCAACGGCGTCGCCGAGCCGAGCGCCGAGATGGCAATGAGCATCGACCAGGCGGAGGCGAACCGCATCGGCCTCACTCCCGAGGAGGTCAGCGCCCAGGTGAGCGGAGCGCTGCTCGGCGTCGACGCGGGCGGCGTGCGCCTGTCCGACCGCGTGATCGGCTCGCGGGTACGCGCGCCGGACTCGGTGCGCTACAACCCGTTGCAGCTCGGGGCGCTCCCCATCGTGTCGCCGGCGACGGGCGCCGTAGTTCCCCTGTCCGCGATCGCACGCTTCCAGCCGGAGGAGACGCGGAGCGAGCTGCTGCGCGAGAACCAGCAGCAGATGATCGACGTCACCGCCGACATCAGTGGCCGTTCGCTCGGCGCCATCATGAAGGACGTCAAGCGGGTGGTCGCGGCGAATCCGCCGCCAGCCGGGATCCGCCTCGAGCTCGCCGGGCAGTACGCCAACCAGCAGGCAGCGTTCCGGGCCCTCCTGCTCGTGCTCGCGCTCGCCGCGCTCAGCGTGGTGGCGGTCATGGTTGTGCAGTTCGAGTCGTTCGTCGAGCCACTGGTGGTGCTTCTCGCGGCTCCGCTCTCCTTCGTCGGCGCCATGCTGCTCCTGCTGGTGACGGGCACTCCGCTCAACGTCTCGAGCTTCATGGGGCTGATCCTGCT
>CAMLIU010000225.1 GCA_946479995.1 uncultured Gemmatimonadota bacterium
CGTCGCCGAGGATCATGAAGGTGGCGGTGCCGTGCTCCCAGCACTCGCCGACGTTGGGACAGTGCGCTTCCTCACAGACCGTGTGCAGGTCGAGGTCGCGCATGAGCTGGCGGAGGCGGAGGTAGTTCTCGCCACCGGGCGCCCGAACCTTGAGCCACGGCGGCTTCCGCTCGGGAAGCGCCGGCACCTGATGGCGACCCATGATCTGGTACAGGGCGTCAGCCATGGACCCGAAAGGTCAGGGAGGAGGGAGTCAGGACGATCACTCGGTTCCGGAGGGGCATCTTCGCTCGCCGCGCGAGGCGCCGAAGGGGCGCAAATCGTTGACGCAGCGGAAAGTAGCCGAGGTGACGGAAGCAAGTAAGTGTCAGTAACTAGCTAGTAAGTTCAAGCTGGTTACTCCGCCTGCCGGCGTATCGCCCTACGCGAATCTCTCCACGGAGAATGGGCGCACACTCTCCGGCAACGGTCCCCCCGTCAGGTGCGCCACCAGCTGTTCGGCGACCCACGGAGCCAGCAGGATCCCGTTGCGCGAAAAACCGCAGGCGTAGCAGATCGCGGGGACCTGGGCGTCGGTGCCGAGGATGGGAAAGCCATCGGCTGCCATTGGACGGAGACCGGCCCAGTGCTCGAGCAGCGGTGCGTGGGCGAGCACCGGAATCGCGCGGGCGGCGAGGGCACGGAGGTCCTTGAGCCCGCGCGGGGTGGTCGAGGGGTCGAGTCCCGCCTCCTCGCTGGTGGCGCCAATGACCAGCGAGTTCCCGCGGGGCACGAGGTAACCCCCTCCACCGAAGGTGACATGGCGGATGGGCCGCCCCTCGACTCGGATCAGCTGGCCGCGGACTGGCCGGACGGGGAGGGGGCGAGGGAGCCCGGGGAGGGAGCCCGCCCAGGCGCCGTTCGCCACCAGCAGCCGCCGGCCCGAATACCGGGTGCCGCCGCGCGACAGGAAAGCCGGGAGATTGCCCCGGGCATCGAACGACGCCACCTCGTCGGTGAGGCGGGCGATACGGGCCTGTCGCGCCACGGCGACGTCGAGCGCCCCCATGAGGGTGACGTTGTCCACGGCCCCTCCATCAGGGTGCAGCAGGGCACCGGGGTGATCGGCCAGCGCAGGCTCGAGCGCCGCGAGGGCCGGGGCGTCCAGGCGCTCGGCGCTCCCCGGGGCGTTCTCGAACAGGGCGTCGCGCTCCCCTGCGGTGGACGCGAGCTGGATGATGCCGTCCGCATCGAGCGGCACCCTGATCTCGGTGCGTGCCAGCAGCTGGTCGAGGAACCCCGGATAGAACTCACGGGCGGCGCGGAGGGCGTCGCGCATCGCGGGGGGCGCGTCGCCGATGGAGGGGGCGAGGATGCCGGCGGAGGTGCGCGACGCAGCGCCGGCACGGGGCTGGTCCACCAGGGTGACCCGAAGACCACGCCGCGCTGCGGCCAGTGCCGTGGTCAGGCCGACGATGCCTCCGCCGGCGATGATGAGATCGGGGACGCTCACGAGGCGAACGCGGCGCGGCTTGCGGAGGAGGGGAGCATTCGCGCAATCTCACGCAGCGCCGAGCCGTGAACCAGTGGCTCCACTGGCCAACGTGTCGAAACCGTCGCGCCCGCGGCTCCGTAGGATAGGCAGACTCGCATGGGAGAACGTTCGATGCTTCGCACCATCTTCATGATCGGCCTGTTCGCCATCGCGGGCCTCTTTGTCCTCCGGCTCGCCTTCGGCCTGTTCGCGTTCGGCTTCGGGCTGCTGGGATGGCTGTTCTTCTTCGCCATCAAGGTGGCGATCATCGGCGCGATCATCTACCTGGTCATCCGGATCTTCAGTCCCGAGACCGCGCGTCGGCTCCGGCAGAAGTGGAGCGGGAACTGACGGCTGGTCCGGTCGCCCCGACCAGCCGTCAGTCGAGCTCCGCCAGGACCGCCCACACCAGCAGCGGCACCATGATCTCATGGTGCCCGGTGATCTCGTAGCCCTTGCCGCTCTGGAGCGTGGGGCGCTGCACGACGTTCATGCGCGGGCGGTAGTGCCGCTGCATGTCGAGGTCCACGCTCGTGAAGCCCTGCGGCTTCCCCGCGTGCAGGTTGCGGGCGATGGTCAGCGCCTTGAGGAACACTTCCGGCATGATCACCGCGCTGCCGAGGTTCAGCACCACGCCCCCGTCGTCGAGCCGTCCGAGGGAATCCGAGAGGCGGCGGAAGTCGCGATGGCTGGTGTCGCCGATCGCCGCGCCATTCGCCGCCGGATGCTGATGGATGATCTCGGCGCCGAGCGCGGCGTGCACGGTGGCGGGAACGCCGAGGCGGTAGGCGGCGAGCAGGATGGAGAGCTCGGGATTCGCCAGCGGGGGCGCCTGGGCGAGGGCGAGACCGAGCGTCTCGCCCATGCCGCGGCCGGCGTGCATTCCGGCGATGAACGCGTCGTTCATCTCGCGGCCGGTCTCGTCGGCCATGCCGAAGGTGCCGTCCTTCAAGCCCGCGGCGACGTCCTCCGAGGTAGCCCCGAAGCGCGCGACTTCGTAATCGTGGATCGCGGCCGAGCCGTTCATCGCCACGTGCGTGACGATACGGCGGCGCATCAGCTCGATCAGCACTGGTGCGAGGCCCGTCTTCACGATGTGGCCGCCGAGCATCACCACCACGCCGCGCTCACGCCGCGCCGCATCGGCGATGGCGCGCACCACGGCGCGGAAGTCGCGCGCCACGAGCACGTCGGGTAGCGCGCGCACGAACGCGGCGAACGAGCGGTCGTCGCCGGGCGGCTGCGCGAAATCGCTCGCGCTCACCTTGTTGGGGCGGACGGCGACGGGGATCGTGCGGACGCGAGCGAGGTCGGCCTCGCCGTAGCGCGGGCCGTCGGCGTCGTGGTCGTTCGTCACGGGCGAGCCGCGGCCGTCGCCCCCGGCTGGGCGGGACGGTACGATCTGAGGTACAGGTTGAGGGAGCCGAACGACAGGGCGGACTTCATCTGCAGCATGATCCGGCTGTCGTCGTCGGAGAGCCAGACTTCGGCGTGGCCATTCTCGGAGAAGATCCCCTTCGTCTTGATGATCGGCTGGACGACGATGGCGTCGAACTCGCCGGCCGGCACCTGGATGCGCTCACGCCGCAGCACCTTGATGGTGACAGGGTTGCGATCGGGCCGGAAGTAGCGATTGAACGTGTACGTCTCGCCGACGGCGAGCGGGATGGTGCGCAGGAAGTAGAGGAACGAGCCGTCGTCGAGCGGGTTGCGCACGCTCGGCTGCGTCTTGCTGCCGGCGCCCTCGATGAACACCGACTGCTCGGGCAGGATCTCGAAGTCGCGCTCCACGTCGCGTCGGCCTTCGCTGAGATCCTGGCTGAAGCGGAGCGAATTGCCCGTGCGACGATCGATCCAGCTCTCGTACCGGTCGTTCACGCGATAGAAGAACGTGCCGCCCTTCACCGTGAACACGGTGTGCCAGGTCTCGCGGCCCCGGACGTCCTGGATGCCGGCAACTTCCATCGCGCCGGAGCCGACCTTGATCTTGCCGAACTTGACGTCGTACTCCAGGCGCTCGCCGACACCGTACGGCACCGGCAGGAACTGCCCGCCACCGTCCTGCGCTCCCACGGGTACCATGCCACCCAGAATTCCGAGCGTCAGGATGCCGGTCGCCAGGCGCGCCAGTCCCTTCATGCGCGCACCGGTCGGCGACGACGCGCAGCGCGCGCGAAGCGGAGCAGCGCCATGGCGTCGTTCCACGGACGCACGCGTGTCTCGCGCGAACGCACGTCGTAGCGGGGCGCGAGCTCGACCGTCTCCAGGCGGCGCGCGTGGGCCTCCGCGTGGAGCAGGAGGTCGAGGTTCGCGCTCCACACGTCGCCCTCCACGAGAGGCGAGTTGCCCCGCTCCTTGATCAGGTCACGGATGACGGACACGCGGTACAGCCGCAGCGAGCCGAAGACGTCGCGCACGCCCGCCACCTGCACGAATGGCCGCACGACCCACGGTGCAAGGCGACGGAGGCGGCGCACGGGCTGCGGCGCCGACGGCGTATCGGCGGGACGCTCACCCACCACGACGTCAGCGCCGCCGTCGAAGCGGCGAATCAGCTCGGGCAGGCTTTCCGGCTGGTCGGTGAAGTCGCCCTGCAGGATGACGAGGGCATCGCGGCGCGGATAGCGGGTGCGGCGCGACGCCTCGCGGCACAGCGCATCGAGGGCGGCCGCGTAGCCAACGCGCTGCCCCCCGAGCACCGTGAGCGGCATCACCTTGTGGTACGGCTCCAGAACCTCCGCCGTGGCATCGGTGCTGCCATCGTCGTAGACGAGCACCTCGTACTCGCGCGGCTGCTCCTGGAAGACCTTGCGCAGGCGCCAGAGCAGCAGGCCGAGGGTCGGGGCCTCGTTGTATGCAGGGATGCAGAAGTACAGCACGT
>CAMLIU010000226.1 GCA_946479995.1 uncultured Gemmatimonadota bacterium
TCGTCGGAGAGGACTTCGGGGGTGGTGATCTCGGCGCGAGACATTGGGCTACACACTACCTGCGAATCGGGGAACGGCCAAGCGGAAATGCCCGCGTGGAATATACACCGAAGAGATACCGAAGTGCAGCCGCCGTCAGCCGCTCGTCCCACCCCGGGTGCCGCGCGCCTGGAGCGTGCCCAGGTCGCGCGCCATCGCGTCCCGCGCACGGCGGACCTCGTAGGCCACGCTTGACTCGCCCTCCCGTCGCAGCACTTCCTCCAGCTCCAGCAGGGCGCGGTCGAGCACGCCAGTGAGGACGTGATCGCCAAGTGAGGGAAGGATGCGCCGGATCGCGCCGACGGCGACCAGTCGTGCTTCGACCGGCAGCTTCGGCAGCAGCGCGGCGAAGCTGGCCAGCACTTCCGCACAGCTCTGGTGCTGCAGCGACTCGGACGAGACCACGGCGAGCGATTCCAGCGCCTCGACCGCCTGGGTGAACAAGTTGTCCGGGTAGACCACCGGCAGTAGCGGCTCCGTGGGCGCGTCGTGCGTCGCCACCGACCAGCGCGAGAGCAGGTCGCGGAGATTGCGCACCGCGGCCGCCCCCGGCGTCGGATTCGACTTCGACGTCGAGATCGACGTCCAGCCGATCGTCGCGAGCTGGTCGACGCCGAAGGCTGCATCGAACCGGAAGTCACGCTGCCGTTCCAGCTCCACTGCGTTCCACGTGGCGAGCGCGACCTGCTCGGCATCGGCCCGATGCTCGGCGCGGATTTCGGCGATCACGTCGTCGAACGTGACATAGGCCCCGAGCGAGACGCGCAGCACCACCTCCACCCGCCCGCGCACGGAGGACAGGCACTCGGCGACGACGCCGAGCTTCACACTCGAGACGTGCCCGTTGGCTTCCGCGTGCACCGGAAGCGAGATCGGCGCGCGCTCGAACGCCGGCGCGCGAAGCGTCCGCTGCAACAGCGGGATCTGTCGCTCCCGCGCGGCGAGCGCGAGGTCGTGGATCGCCTCCGCGATGCGGATGGGCCGCATCTGATTCAGCGTCGAGTAGAGCAGCAGCACGACCACGACGAGCGCGACCAGCGTAAGGGTCAGGGCGACCGTCGCGCCGAAGACCGGCGTCACCTGGGTGCTGTTCGTGGCCAGGATCAGCAGCGCGTAAAGCGACACGCCGACGAACACGCCGAAGTACAGCTGGTTGACCTGCCGGTGCAGGAACTGGTCGAGCACCTGCGCCGTCAGCGAGGCGGCGGACTGCTGCACGGCGAGCAGCAGCAGTGAGAAGGTGATCGACGTGACGGTGATCAGGCCGCCGGCGATCGTCGACAGCAGCGCTTCGGTCTTGTCGGAATCGTTGATGAGGTGGATGCGCAGGAAGTCGCGGGTCGGCTCGATCCACGTCGTCGGCTGGCGGTCCAGGGTGTACATGGCCAGCGCCAGCAGCAGGAAGGCCACGACCGTCGCCGTCGGCACGGCGAGAAAGTCCATGAAGGACCGCCGCACGTCGGCCCAGGTGTCGCGCCATCGGCGCGTGCGGCCGGTGCTCATGATACGGTCGGCGAGCGTCGCGTCGCGCCTGATGCGTTCCTGATCGACTCGGCCTCGATGTAGAGGTGCTTCACCTCCGGGATTTCGCGCTGGATGCTGGCTTCCAGCCGATCCACGGCCCTCGCGATGTCGGATGTGGTCAGGTCCGGCTTGAACTCCACGTCCATCGCCACGAGCATCGTGTCGGGGCCGAAGAACATCGTCACCGGCCGCCGCACGGCAACCACGTCGGCGTCGGATTCGGCCGCGTGGCGGATGGTGGCCAGTTGAGGCTCGCGTGCGGCTTCGCCGATCAGCAGTCCCTTGCTCTCGCGCGCCAGCAGCGCCGCAACCGTGGCCATGACGAGGCCGATCCCGATCGACGCTGCGCCGTCGAAGTACGGATTGGCGTACCGGTGTCCGAAGTAGATGCCGAGAAAGGCCAGGAGCAGCCCGATCATGTCGGCGAGGTCCTCGAGCACCAGTGTGAAGAGTGTGGGGTCCTTGCTGTTGCGGAAGGTCTTCCAGTACCCGCGACCCCTGGCTCGCCTGCGGAACGGACGGAAGGCCGCACCGAACGACAGCAAGGTGAAGACGGCCGACGAACCGAGCACGATGTAGTTCCACATCGGGTCGGTGATCACCTCGGGATGCATGATGTGCTGCACGCCTTCGTAGAACGACATCCCGCCGCCGAGCGCGAAGAACAGCACGGCGACGATGAGCGACCAGAAGTAGAGCTCCTTGCCGTGCCCGAGGGGGTGCCCCTCGTCCGCCGGCCGGCTCGCGCGGTGCTGGCCGAGCAGGAGCAGCAGCCCATCCGCCGAATCCACCAGCGAGTGCACTCCCTCGGCAACCATCGCCGAGCTGCCACTGAATGCCGCGGCAGCGAACTTCGTGATGGCGATGAGAAGTGTTGCGACGATCCCGACGTAGATCGCCGTGCGTGATTCGCTCGCCATGTTAGCGGGTCATACGGCTGACCGCACCGTGGCCAGCCGCTCCGCCGCCCGCTTCAGCGTCTCGTACTTCTTGCAGAAGGCGAAGCGCACCAGCGAGCGGCCCATCTCACGGTTCGAGTAGAAGCTCGACCCCGGCACCGTCGCCACCCCCACCTCCTGGCACATCCACTTCGCGAACCGCACGTCGTCCATGTCGCTCAGCCCGGAAAAGTCGGCGAGCACGTAATACGCGCCCTCCGGCTGCGTGTACGTGAACCCCGCCTCGGTGAGCGCGTCGCAGAGCACGGTGCGCCGCGACCGATAGTCGAGCGCGAGGTGGTTGTAGTAGTCGGCGTCGAAGTGCATCCCCACCGCGCCCGCCGCCTGCAGCGGCGCCGGCGCGCCCACGGTCAGGAAGTCGTGCACCTTCCGGATCGCCGCCGTCTGCGCCTCGGGAGCGATCACGTAGCCGAGCCGCCATCCGGTGCAGCTGAAGGTCTTCGAGAGTCCGGAGATCGTGATCGTGCGGTCGCGCATCCCGGGCCACGTGGCCATCACGTGATGGTCGCCCGCGTACCGGATGTGCTCGTAGATCTCGTCGGTGATCACCCAGACGTCGTGCTTCCTGCACAGGTCGGCGATCATCGTCATCTCGGCACGGGTGAACACGCGGCCGGTGGGATTGTGCGGAGTGTTGAGGACGATCGCCTTCGTGCGCTTCGTGAACGCCTTTCTCAGACGGTCCGGATCGATCGTCCAGTGCGGCCGCTCCAGCGGCACGAACGTCGGGTTCGCCCCGGCCAGGATCGCATCGGGGCCGTAGTTCTCGTAGAACGGCTCAAGAATGATGACCTCGTCGCCCGGATCCATCAGCGCCATGAAGACTGACGCCATCGCCTCGGTCGCGCCGCAGGTCACGGTCACCTCGCGCTCGTGATCCACTTCCATGCCGTAGAATCGTCGGTACTTCTCGGCGATGGCGATGCGCAGTGCCGAGCTTCCCCACGTCACGGCGTACTGGTTCACGTTGCCGTGGATCGCCGCGCAGGCGGCCTCCTTCATCGGCTCGGGCATCGGGAAGTCGGGGAACCCCTGCGCGAGGTTCACCGCTTCGTGCTGGTTCGCGATGCGGGTCATCTCGCGGATGACCGATTCCGTGAACGAGTGGGTACGACGGGCTGCGAGCATGCGTCAGGGGCGCGGGTGAGTGGTTGGAAGCTGTCGACGAGGCGCGCCCGAAGCCAGAGCGAGGGCGGACTACCTCCCGCCGATGCGTCCCAGCGCCGCTCGGATCAGCTCCGGCGCACTCATCCCCTGCGCCCCATGATCGAGCGCGCTCCGCACCGCCTTCTCGGCATCCGCAGTGGAATACCCGAGCGACACCAGCGCGCGGATCGCGTCCTCGGTTCCTGGCGCACCGCTCCGTCCCACACCGGACTCGGCGCCGGAGCTCTGGAGCTGCTCGAGCTTGTCCGCCAGGTCGAGCACGAGCTGCTCCGCCTTCTTCCGGCCGACGCGCGGCACCGACTGGAGTGTCGGGATGTCCTTCTCGCGGATGGCGCGCACCAGCCGATCCGCCGTGAGGCTCGACAGCAATCCGAGCGCGAGCGCGGGCCCGACTCCCTTCGCGCCGAGCACCTTCTGGAAGACGCGCCGCTCGTACGCCGACGTGAAGCCGAACAGCTGCCAGCCGTCCTCCTTCACCACCAGGTAGGTGTGCAGGGCACACTGTTCACCCGCCTTGGGCAGCGCCTCGTACGCGCTGAGCGGCACGGCCAGCTCGTACGCCACGCCCCCTTGGGTCATGATCTCCACGCGGTCGAGCTCCTTCACGAGCAGCGTGCCGGCAACCTGGACGATCATGGACGGCGAGTGGTGGAAGGTGGAACGACGAGCGTGCTCGCCGCGGGGCGCGACGGCTCGC
>CAMLIU010000227.1 GCA_946479995.1 uncultured Gemmatimonadota bacterium
AGGTTGCGCTCGTCGTCGGGCACGCCGGGCGTATTGTAGACGAGGTGCGGCGGGAACTCGAAGTTGTACGAGCCGCCGAATCGCTCGTCGCGTCGCGGATGGAAGTCGGGGGTGAAGGGCGCTGCCGAGCGCGGGGTCACCGAAGCGCCGAGGGGAACGCTCGTCCTGTCACCGGCGAGGCCGCCGGCCGCATCGAGCAGCGCGCGGAGGTGTGAGGACCATGCATCGGCTTCTTGCGAGGCATCAGCGCTGGCGCCGCGCACGACGTCGAGCGCCTGTCGCCCCCACGCGATCGCCTGTTCCGTGTCGACGAGGGCGATGCCGAGGACGCGGCGGGTGGGATGATCCACCAGCGGATTCGTGCGCGCCACGTGTTCGCGGTACGCATCGGCGAGGGCGGGGTACGCCACCCCGTAGACGCCGGCGAGCAGCTCCGCCGTATTCGATGCATGCAGCAGCTCGTCGAGAAAGCGGTCGAGCGCCGCGTCCGGCGGGACATCGAGCGGGGGCAGGGGATGCCGCATCTCGGCGATGCGCGCGCGCAGCGCGGTCACGTGCTCGGCGCCCTCCCACTGGTGCAGCGCCATGGCGCACTTCACCTCCCACACCGGCTCGGCGGCGAGGTGGGCGATCAACACGGCCATCAGCCGCCGCTCGGTCCAGTGATAGCGGAGCAGGCGGGCGACGTTGTCGTCCACCGAGAAGCCGACGCGTGCCGCCTCCTCGTATGAAGCGAGGCCGGCGAGCTCGGGGATCCTGTCGTAGGGATGCGCCGGCATGTGCCGTCAGCCGCCCGAGGGAATCCGGAGCTCCTGCCCGGGCTGGATCACGTCGTCCGAGAGGTCGTTCGCGCTGAGGATCGCGTCCACCGTGGTGCGGTGATCGCGTGCGATGTCCCACAGGGTGTCGCCGCTGTGCACCTTGTACGTCGTGGTCGTGGTGTGCGACGCGAGCTGGGTGCCCCCTTCGGCCTTCGCCTTCGCCGTCGCGTAGCGCGTGTACGGCGTGGGGAAGACGGCCACGTGGAAGTGCGCCGGCGCGTGCTCCTCCGTCGCCTCGATGAGATCCTCGTTCTCCAGCTCGAGGAGGGTGGTGCGCAGCCAGCGCAGGCACTTCGCGTTGCGCGGCTTGCGCAGGTCCACCGCCATCCCCGTGGGATGCACCGAGCGCTCGGTGCTGTTGGCCGGCTGTCGCCGGGCAGGACGCACGGCGCTCGTCACCACGAGCTGCTCACCGCAGGCCTCCATGTACTGTGCCGACAACCGGTCCACGAACAGCCGCGTGGACGGACGCACGAACGGATAGCCGACGGAGTGGAGGATCATCGTCGCGTCGGAGGTGAGGCGCACGAGTCGCCCGTTCGCCGCTGCCTTCCGCACCCCCGACGGCGTCTCGTAGAACGAGAGCTTCTCGACGAGGGCGTGACGGTACATGCGGTCGATGCTGGCCTGGGAGCCGCGGAGCGACTGCGCATGGAGGGGAACGACGAGCGCGAGCAACAGCGCCGCAGGGAGGACGGAGAGGGAGGGGGAGGCGAAGGAGCGCATGACAATCCATACTACCCGAAAGTGCGGTGATGATCCATCCCAGCCACGGGGGCGCCATGCCACGAGCGATCCATTCCGAGCTTCACTTCACGCACCGCATCGGTTGGCTCCGCGCCGCCGTGCTCGGCGCGAACGACGGCATCGTCTCCACGGCGGCGCTGATCGTCGGCGTGGCGGCCGCCGACAGCTCGCGACACGCCACGCTGCTGGCGGGGCTCGCTGGCCTCGTGGCGGGGGCAATGTCCATGGCGGCCGGAGAGTACGTCTCGGTGAGCTCCCAGTCGGACACGGAGAAGGCCGACATGGCGCGCGAGCGCCGCGAGCTGGCGGAACAGCCCGACGCCGAGCTGGCGGAGCTGACGGGAATTTACGAGAAGCGCGGGCTTGACCACGCCCTGGCGCGGCAGGTAGCCGAGCAGCTCACGGCACGCGACGCCTTCGCTGCGCACGCACGCGACGAGCTGGGACTGACCGAGGAGCAGGCGGCGCGTCCGATCCAGGCGGCGCTCGCGTCGGCGGTCACCTTTTCCATCGGCGCCGCGCTCCCGCTCGTCCTCTCTGCGGTGGTACCGTCGCGCCTCGTGATCGCCGTCGTCTCCGCGGGCTCGCTCGCCTGCCTCGCCGTGCTCGGTGCCGTGGCGGCGCAGGCGGGCGGAGCGGGCCGCCTGCGCGGGGCGGTGCGCGTCACCTTCTGGAGCGCCCTCGCACTCGTGCTCGCGGCGGTGGTGGGGCGGATCTTCGGCACCACCGCCTAGCGAGCGCCGCGTTGCCGGAGAGCCCTTGACTCTATACCATGGTATAACGTTCATCTTTCGTTCGTGCCCGCTCCCGGGCGAAACGACTGATGGAGGTACCGCGTGGTGAATGCCGATGAATGTTGTGGATGGATGGGATGGGCGACGCTGGCCGGCATGAACGACGCGCCGAAGGTGACCATCGGTGAGCTTGCGCGGCGAGCCGGCGTGAACGTCCAGACCGTGCGGTACTACGAGCGGCGTGGACTGCTCGAGGAGCCGGGCCGGCGGGAGTCGGGATATCGTGTGTACGACACGTCAGCGCTGGAGCGGCTGCGGTTCATCCGCCGCGCGCAGGAGCTGGGGTTCACGCTCGGCGAGATCGAGGAGCTGCTGCAGCTCCGACTGGAGCCGAGCACGACGGCCGGCGCGGTGAAGCATCGCGCCGAGCAGAAGATCGCCGAGATCGACGGCAAGCTGCGCGACCTGACGCGCATCCGTGATGCGCTCGCACATCTGGCCGGCCGCTGCCGCGGCGGGCGCGGCCCCACCGGCGACTGTCCGCTGCTCGAGGCGCTTGGCCCGCTCGGCGAGGAGAGCGAGGCCGACTGACCGGCCGCGCTACCACCGAACATTCCCCACGACCTTTCGACAATCCCATGCCCGTTCGCAGTCCCCGCCTGAAGATCGTTCGCCGGCTCGGCGTGCAGCTGCCTGGCCTGACCCGCAAGGAGGCCGGCCCCTCAGTGGCGCCGCGCACCCGTCGCAAGCCGAGCATGTATCGGCTGGCGCTGGAGGAGAAGCAGAAGGTGCGCTTCAACTACGGCGTCACCGAGCGGCAGATGCGCCGCTACCTGGAAGCGGCGAAGCGACGGCCCGGCCGCACCGGGGAGAACCTGCTCCTCCTGCTGGAGCAGCGGCTCGACAACGTCGTCTTCCGGCTCGGCTTCGCGCCGACCATTCCCGCGGCCCGGCAGCTCGTGGCGCACGGGCACGTACAGGTGAATGGACGCCGCCTGGACCGCGCGGCGTATCCCGTGAGCACCGGAGACACGGTGTCGCTGGCGCCAGACGCGAGGGAGAGCGACACGCTGCGTGGAGCGGCGGAGCAGGAGCCCGCGCTCAGGATGCCGAAGCACCTGCAGCGCGACCCGCTGGACCCCTGCGCCGGACGCGTGCTTGCCGCGCCGGCGCGAGGGGACGTGCCCTTCGTGGTGAAGGAGTCGCTCGTGGTGGAGTTCTACGCGCGGTAGCTTCGCGCTACCGCAGCACCTGCACCTCGATCGCGCTCGGCGCGTTGCGGCTCACGTACACACGCTCGGTGGCCTTCACGAAGTCGCTCGCGTTCGCCTTGTAGATGTTGGGCACGTACTTTTCCGGATTGCGGTCGAAGGCGGGGAACCAGCTGCTCTGCACCTGCACCATGATGCGGTGCCCCTTCCGGGACGTGTGCAGCACGTCCTGCAGCCGGAAGCTGACGTCGGTCCGGGTGTTCGGCGTCATCGGCTCCGGTGAGGCGAACGACTTCCGGTAGCGCGCCCGCATGATCTCGCCACGCACGAGCTGCTGGTAGCCGGCCATGTGCACTGTGCTGTCCGGCTGGTACGGGCTGTTCGGCATATCGGGCGGGTAGACGTCGATCAGCTTCACCACGTAGTCGGCATCGCTGCCGGTGGTGCTCACCTTGAGCTTCGCCGTGATCTCGCCGCCGAAGTTGACGTCCTCCATGAGCGTGTCGGTGACGAAGGTGAGGACGTCGGGCCGCGAGGTGAAGCAGCGCTGGTCGTCGCTCATGTAGTGGTAGACCGTGAGTCCCTCCGGGTGCGCGGAGCTGAGATCGCACGAGGGACAGATCCTGCAGTGTCAGGTCGTTCATCCGGCCCTTTCCGTCCCCGACGATTTTCCGATCACTGCAGAACCATGCCCAAGCCGCCGCTGACGCCGAATGATGATTCCGCCTGGTCGCACTATGCGGAGACGGTCCTCGAGATCGATCGCGGAGGAGCGCCGCTGCGCATCGACCTGCGCGCGCCCCTGAGCGGAGACGACC
>CAMLIU010000228.1 GCA_946479995.1 uncultured Gemmatimonadota bacterium
GGCGTGCATCCGAGCGGCGCGGGGCACCGTATCCTGGCCCGTGAGGCGGCGAAGGCGCTCAACCTCACGTACCACCTGGCTATCGAGCGCAGCCAGATGATTGCAGCGAGACCATAGGCAACCGTACGCCGGCCCGTCGGCGTGGTGACCACCTGCCACACCGACGGGCAGACTGCTATCCCTTCGGCCGCAGCAGCTCCCTCAACCGTTCGTCGCCGGCGAGCAGCGCCAGGTCGACGTCGGCGTGGAGCTCCACGTCGTGCGGACAGCCACGAGCGAACGCGCCTCGCAGCAGCGCGAGCGCCTCGTCAGCATGGTGAAGCACGGAAGCGATCCGGGCGGCCTGCAGCAGGTGCCGTCCGTAGAGATGCGTTCCGTGCTTCGCTCGCAGCGCAGACATCGTCCTGCATGCAGCGTCACGCTCGCCGGTGCGCGCGGCGAGCGTGCCAGCGCAGCCAAGGACATCGACGTTCTCGGCGTGCTCGGCGCGGAGCTGGAAGAGCAGCTCCGCCGAATCGTCCCAGCGCTCCGCTTCGTAATACATCCGCGCGAGTGCCAGCCTCCGTGAGAACGAGGGCTCATGCGCACACGCCTCGCGTTGCCAGTCGATGGCGCGCGCCAGCATCGTCCGGCTCGTGCCGCCGTGCCCGTGCGCACGCAGCTCCCGCGCGGCGACGTGAAGCACCTCGCCAGCATCGGCGAATCGATCCGACGCGAGCGCCACCGCCTCGTTGCCGATGCGTTCCAGCGCGGGCAAGTCCCCGAGCGCGGCATGCGCGCGCGCTTCGTAGAGCAGCGTGCTCACCGCTTCCGGATGCTGGAGCCTGCCCCGCCGCGCGGCATCGCGTTCGCGCTCGTGTTCGCCGGTCATGTGGTATGCCTCGGTCAAGCGCCGCCAGTACGGCGTCCACGAGGGCATCCATCCCTTTTCCGGGTCCACGCGTTCGAGCACCTGGATCGCGAAGCGAGGACGATTCATGAACATCGCGTCGCGCCCCAGCTGGGCGAGCACTTCCGAATCCGGCACGAGCTCGGTGGCGCGCTGGAGGGTACGCAGCGCGAGGCCGCGATCGCCCGCCAGCCACTGACCGAAGTAATCGCACGCGAGCTGCTCGGCGGGTGAGAGTCGCGAGCGATGCGGAACGAGCTCGGCATGGATGGCCACCGCCTGCTCGTACTCCTCCAGGTTGCAGCTGGCCTGGATGGCCCACAGCATCGGCATGGCAAAGCTATCGCCGGGAGTCGCCGCACGGAGAAAATGCGGAATGGCATCGCGATACTCCCCGCGAAGATGCAGCTCCATTCCCGCGAGGTGCGCACGATGCGCCTCGAGGCTCGGCGGCTCGGTGACCACATCCGCCCACCCCGCCAGCCGAGGATCGAGGTGACCAGCCAACGCGCCACTGACGCGCCGACTGAGCGCATGCGCCGCGTCCCACGGCCGCTGGCGCGAGGACGAGACGCTCGCGACGTTGCCCAGGGTGTGACCGTTACCGGCAATGCGGAGCACCGCACGCATCTTCCAGCTGTCGTCTTCCAGGTGATAGGCCCCTTCCACGACCAGCTGAAGACCGGAGCCTTCCCGCGAACGCGGCGTGTCGCCATCCGGTCGGTCGCTCGCCACGACGTCCACGAGTCGCGTCTCCGCCAACCCCTGCTCGACGGCGCTGGCGACCAGCCGGCCGACGAAGTCGAGCGCCGCGTCGCCGGTATGGTTTTCGAACGTGCGCACGATCACCGTCCTCCGTTCAGCTGCTGACACCAGCTCGCGTGTTGCAGCGGACACGGCGCTGCCCGTACGAGGTGTCGTCTGCCACCCGACGCTGCGTGTCCGTACGGCGTCGATCAACTGGCGCGTCTCCAGCGATGGCTCGAGGTCGAGATCACTACGCAGGCGTGCCGCGTAATCCTCGTAGGCACGGAGCGCACCCGCCGGGTCGCCGATGCGTTCGAGCAGTGAGACCAGCTGGCGCAGCGCACGCTCGTCGTCGAGCGTCAGCTCGGCCGCGCGCCTGGCGGTAGCGGCAGCCAGCTCCGGCGAGCCGGACCGCTCCTGCTGCTCAGCGAGCGCCCACGCGGCACGCGCGGCACGATGACGAAGGCGGGTCCTCTGCTCATCGAGCCATTCGTTGAACGTGGCTGCGCCCGCGATGGCAAAGCCGGGCAGCAGGTCTCCGCAATACAGCCGCACGGCGGCGTCGAGCTGGCCAGTATCCAGCGCATCCTCGAACTCGGCCACGTCGCAGGCGAGGTGATCCCGATCGAGGGAGACGGCGCTTCCGCCACGAGCCACGAGCACGTCGGGTCCGAGCGACTGGCGAAGCTGGTGAATCGCCTGCCGAAGCGCATTGCGCGCACGCTCGTCCGGCTGGTCGGGCCAGAAGAGGGACAGCAGCACGTCGCGGAGATGAAAGCCGTACGGGCGGGCGACCGCGAGGTACACCAGAAGCGCCAGTCGCTTCGGTTGCGCCAGTATCGAGCGCACCTCGCTCGACGCATCATCCCGGAGGTCGATCTGGCCGAACACGCGGAGACGCAGCATGCGATCGGGCGCGGCGACAGGTGACGGGCACGATACGGACACGCAGTGCCCGGCAAGAAGCGTCGGGCCAACGTACGCGGCGCGGGCCTCGGGGGCAACTGATCCGCCTCCCTTGCCTTGGCCGCCGAAGGGGAGTCGTCACGGCTCGGGCCGCCTGCCGATGCAGCTCGCGCCTGACGCCGCCCTTCCAACCAATGTCTGGTTGCTCGTGTCTGTCAGATACCGATGCAGCGCAGTCGCTGGACCTTCAGCCTTCGTGATCGATATGCTCTCCAGACTGGTCGCAGGTCTCGTGACCTTGTCCATCGTTGCCGGCAGCGTGGCTCCTGCCGACGTTGCCGTGTCCCCGACGTCGTCCGAGAAGCCGCAGGTCGTGAAGCTCGAGCGCTTCCGCAAGGCGCTCTGGAAGGTGCACCTCACCGTGAACGGCGTCCCCGGCGACTTCCTGTTCGACACCGGCGGCGGGGTGACGCTGCTGGCGAAGGACTTCGCGCCGAAGGTCGCGTGCACCTACTGGGGCCGCAACACGGGCTACAACATGTTCGGCAAGCGCGGCGACGGCCCGCACTGCGACGGCGTGCAGCTCGTCGCCGGCGACGCGGAGCTGACGCCGGTGAGCGTGGGGCAGATGGACTTCACCGGTCAGTTCCCCGGCGACAAGGCGCCCGACGGCCTCCTCTCGCTCGACGCGTTCGACGGCAAGGCGATCACGATCGACCAGGCGGCGGCCACGCTCACCATCGAAACTCCGGAGAGCCTCGCCGAGCGCGTGGCGCACATGACGGAGCTGCCGATGCGCCTCGTGCGCGACTGCTCCGCGCGCTGCCTCAACGCCTTCGTCGCCGTGCCGACGCCGAAGGGACGCACGTGGCTCATCCTCGACTCGGCCGCCGGCGGCGTGTCACTGATCGCGCGCGACTACGCCGACGCCTTCGGGCTCGACTCGACGAAGAAGCTGGGACAGCAGCTGCGCGTCGACATCGCACCGGGCATCAGCGTGGACAGCCCGGTCATGATCGCCGACATGATCATGGACGGAAACCTGGGGCAGCCGTTCATGAGCCAGTACGTGATCACGATGGACATCGCGAACGGACGGTTGTGGGGGGAGGCGAACCACTAACTGCAACTGATGTACTGCGTACTTCGTACATCGTACCGGGACCGACACCCACGGCCTCTCCAATGTGCCGCCGGCTTCCCGGCGGCGCATCGTCCCTGCGCGACGCCGAAGGTGCATTGGACCAGGCGTCCCCCTGGGTCCGGATACGGCGTACGAGGTACGCCGTACGTCAGTTGCAGTAACTAAGCGTCAATTCGTCTCACACACGTACGGCTGGCCTGCCCGCTCGCGCCGCCGCAGGCGCCAGAAGTCCACCGGGTCGGCGGGGCGCTCGTGGCAGCGGAAGTAGCGCTGCAGCGGCTCGAGCGTGTCCTCGTGCACCGGCTCCGGGCTGGTGGCGAAGCTCGGCACGTCCACGAGGTCGTGCGTCGTCACGGCGCGCAGGTGGATCTCGGCGCGGATGGGCGCCACCTGCAGGCTCTCCACGGGGACGACGATCGTCGTCGCGCCGGCACGCGTGGCGACGCCGGGGTCCAGCTTCACCTCGAGGTGCCGCGCGGTGAGCCCGTGCAGCTCCACCAGCACGTCGTGCACCCGCCCCACGCGCCTCCCATCGGCGCCCACCACCACCCAGCTCCGGATATCCGGTTCCCCTGGCAGGATCTGATGGGTGGGCAGGTTGCCGAGTCGGCGGGCGATGGGCTTGGCCTGTGT
>CAMLIU010000229.1 GCA_946479995.1 uncultured Gemmatimonadota bacterium
GGACGCCGAAGGAGTTGAGGGGGCCGTAGTCGATGTCGATCACGTCGATCACGTGGAGGCCCTTTTCGAGCAGGGGGATGTGGTCGTCGGTGACCTGCTGCCCGACCTGCGGGATGAAGTACTTCTCGTAGCCCAGGTCGCGCGCCACCGCCCAGACCCGGCTCACCACCTCCGGCGCCTTCTGCACCGAGTTCACTTCCTGGAGGATGTTGAGGTCCTTGTCGGCGATCATGTCCCAGAGCACACCGAACATGGGGCGATAGTCGGCGCTCGGCAGGTGGTTGGCGAAGTACGTGGAGCCGATGAGGACGTCGGCGGCCGGGGGATCGAAGCTGCCGTAGTCCTCGCCATCCACGAAGAGGAGGTCCACCCCCATGGTGGGCGGCGTCTTCTTCAGGGCGTCGCCCAGCGCAACGAAGAGCCCCACACCGGCGGCACCGTCGTTCGCGCCGGGGATGGGGGTGCCTCGATTGCCGAGCACGGGATCCTCGTCGGCGGTGGGACGGGTGTCCCAGTGGGTGACATAGAGGATGCGGTTGGTGGCCTTCGGGTTGAAGCGGGCGAGGATGTTCCGCATCGGGAGATCCTTGCCGTCCGCGGTGCGGTGGGTCCACCGCTGCTCGATCACCGTGTCGGCCCGCTGGCGCATCTGGGCGGTGATCCAGTCGCCGGCCGTCTGCGCGGCGGGAGTGCCGGGGACGCGGGGGCCAAAGGCGAGCTGCGCCTTCGTGTAGGTCATCGCCGCGCTGGCGTCGAAGTCGGTCTTCGGGCCGGAGAAGCGGTCGCAGCCGGTGAGGGCGACCAGCAGGAAGAGGAGCGTGCGCACGGGGAGAAGGTAGGATCGGGTAGCAGCAACTACAACTGCAGTACCAGGTAGCTCGTACTTCGTATCGAGACCCAGTCAGTGGTCGGGTACAAGGCGGCGCTGGCAACTGCGTGGGGACGGTAGGACCCGAGTTCGCGTTGCGACTGACTCTGTCGCTCAGTCGAACCGTACGGCCAGCCTGCAGCGGCCGTGCATTGGAGAGGGTGGCCCGTCGGTCCGGATACGGTGTACGAAGTACCCGCTACTCGCAGTTGTCGTTCATCGTCCCCCCATCGAAGTTTCGCGGATAGCCCGAAGCCCCACCGCCTTGAAGATCCTCACCAAGTACGTTCTAAGAGAGCACCTCGGCCCGTTCACGTTCGCGCTCACGGCGCTGACGTCGCTCATGCTGCTGAACTTCATCTCGCGCCAGTTCGGCGAGCTGGTGGGGA
The DNA here is from genome assembly GCA_946479995.1 of uncultured Gemmatimonadota bacterium. Next base: position 1,258 of record CAMLIU010000229.1, read on the forward strand.
AGGGGCTGCCATGGTCGGTGATCGGGGAGTTCTTCCTGCTCTCCATTCCGTTCACCGTCGCCCTCACCGTCCCCATGTCGGTGCTGGTGGCGGTGCTGTACGCGTTCAGCCGGCTGGCGGCGGAGAACGAGGTCACGGCGCTCCGGGCGAGCGGGGTGAGCCCGTGGCGGCTCGTCGGACCCGCCATCGGCGGCGGCCTGGTGATGTCCATCCTGCTCCTCGCCTTCAACGACCAGGTGCTGCCGCGGGCGAATCACCAGCTCAAGTCGCTGCAGGACGACATCTCGCAGACGAAGCCCACCTTCGTCCTCAAGGAGCAGGTGATCAATCCCATCTCCGAGGGGAAGTTCTACCTGAAGGCGGGGAAGATCGACCGCAGCGGCCAGTCGGGACGCATGAAGGAAGTGGTGATCTACGACCTTGGTGATCCCACGCGCCGGCGCACCATCTACGCCGACAGCGGACGCATCGCCCTCGCGCCCAACCGGAAGGACCTCGACCTGGATCTCTTCCACGGGCAGATGCAGGAGGTGGCGACGGACAAGCCGGGGCAGCTGGACCGGCTCTTCTTCGACCACGACCGCGTGCGCTTCGCCGACGTGGCGAGTGGCAGCTTCGAGAAGACGAATGCCGACAGCACGGCGAAGGGCGACCGCGAGATGAGCGTCTGTGAGATGCAGCGTCGCCTCTTCACCGCCGACGTCATGTACCAGGACGCGCTGCGGGAATACCAGGAAGTGGAGAAGGGGCGCCCGGAGACCGATGCCGAGGCGCAGCTCGCGACGGCGCCCACTCCTCCGCCGCCTGCGAAGCGGAGCGAGCCTCACGGGCTGGGGTGGGCGTACTGTCAGATGCTTCGTTCCGTGTTCGGCGTGAAGGAAGCGCACGCGGCCACCCTGCCACCGCAGCAGCAGGGCAAGGGGCCGGTGCGCCAGGGCGCGTTCACGCCCCCCGGCAGCCCGGCGACGTCGGCCACGACGAAGCGTGACCTGCGACGTCCGGCTCCCTCCGCCGGCGTGCCGCTGAACGCCGAGGAACTGCGGCAGGGGCCCGGCGTGCCGCCGGACCGCGATCCGTCCATCCGGAATGCGCGCCTCGCCGAGGCGAAGCTGCGGCTCGACATGCAGGAGCGGAACCGCAACCGCTACCTCATCGAGATCCACAAGAAGTTCTCCCTCGCCGCGGCCTGCCTGATCTTCGTCATCCTCGGCGCGCCGATCGCCGTGCGCTTCCCGCGCGGCGGCGTGGGGCTCGTGCTCGGCGTGAGCCTGCTCGTGTTCGCGCTGTACTACGTGGGACTCATCGGGGGCGAGGCGCTGGCGAACAACGGATACCTGCCTCCCTTCTGGGCGATGTGGGGAACGAACGTCATCCTCACCACAGTGGGCCTCGTGCTGCTCGTCCGCATGGGGCGCGAGGCGGGGTCGGGACGCGGCGGCGACTGGGGTGACCGGTGGGACGCGATCCGGGCGAAGTTCGGGCGCGGGCCGCGCGCTGGCGCGCCGGGGGCGGCATGAAACACCTCGTGCGTCCGCTCGACCGCTACGTGCTCACGGAGTGGATGAAGATCTTCCTCACCACGGCGCTCGGCCTTCCCTTCCTGCTCGTGATCATCGACCTCACCGATCACCTGCAGACCTACCTCAATCGCAACATCCCGCCGGCGGACATCGCGCTGTCGTACGTCTACTGGATGCCGCAGTCCATGTTCATGGCGCTGCCGGCGGCGGTGCTGTTTGCCACCGTGTTCTCGATCGGCAACTTCACCCGCCACTCGGAGATCACGGCGGCGAAGGCATCGGGGATCAGCTTCTACCGGCTCACGGCGCCGATCATCCTTGGCGCGCTGCTGGCGACGGGGCTCGACCTCGCGATCGCCGAGCTGGTGCCGATCACCGACGCGCGGCGGAATGACCTGATTGGCGACGTCCGGTCGCAGACGGGCACGCAGCGCTACAACTTTGCCTACGCCGCCGAATACGGGCGCGTCTACAAGGCGCAGCAGCTCGACGTGCCCACCGGGCGGCTGCAGCAGCTGCAGATCGAACGGAAGGGGAACGGGAAGGAGTACCCCACGGTGCTCATCGCCGCGCAGAGCGCCCAGTACGAGAGCGGAAAGGGGTGGACGATCCAGAACGGCGTGATGCACGTGATCGGTGACAGCACGCCGCCCCTCGCCGTGAACTTCGCCACGATGCACGACAGCATGATGACCGAACGGCCGGTGGACATGATGGCCAAGCCGCGCGACCCGCAGGAGATGCGGTACGCCGAGCTGTCGCGGTTCATCCGCGCGCTCGAGCGCTCGGGGGGTGACGCGAGCGTGCTGCGGGTGGAGCGCGCGCTCAAGATCGCCATTCCCGTCACGTGCCTCGTGATCGCGCTGTTCGGCGCGCCCCTTGCCACGAGCACGCAGCGCGGCGGCACGGCATACGGCATCGGGCTGAGCCTCGCGATCACCATCACCTTCCTCATGCTCATCCAGCTCACCAAGGCCGTCGGCGGCAAGGGAATCATCACTCCCGAAGTGGCGGCCTGGATTCCCAACGCCCTCTTTGCCGTCGTGGGAATGGTCCTCCTGACGCGCGTCCGTACGTGAGCGAGTTCGATCGCTCGGTGCGCGACATGCGCGAGACGGAGACCTTCCCGGTCGTCCAGCGCGGCGGAATCAGGTTCTTCCGCCGCGTGACGCGTGCGTTCCTCGCCTTCTTCCACCAGGTCGGCGCGCGGGGCTACTTCCTGCGCGACACGCTGCGCGCCTTCGGCGACCCGGCCACCTTCGTGCCGGAGACCATCCGCCAGATGCGCCGCATCGGGGTGGACTCCATCCCGCTGACGATGATCGTCGCCGCATTCATCGGCGGCGTGATCGCGATCCAGGTGCGCTACCAGCTCTTTCCCGGCGTGCAGCTCAGCATCATCGGCCTCTCGGTGCGCCTGATGCAGGTGCTCGAGCTCGGACCGCTGCTCACGGGGCTCGTGCTCACCGGGCGCGTGGGGGCGCGGATGACGGCGGAGATCGGGACGATGCGCGTCACCGAGCAGATCGACGCGC
>CAMLIU010000230.1 GCA_946479995.1 uncultured Gemmatimonadota bacterium
TTGTGCAGCTCGACGAAGTCGTGGTTGTAGGTCGCGCCGCTGTTGCCGCCGCCGCCGTAGATCTGGCTGATCACCACCCCCCCTCCCTTCGAGAGGTCGAATGCGGCGCGGTCCTGCGGCTTGAGGCCGCTGATGCGATCAGCGGAGACGCAGGCGACGAAGAGCGCCGCCGGAGCGACGGCAAGGAGCCACTTGCGGCGCGCGGACCGGTGCGAGCCGGAGGGAATCGACGACATCGAGACGGGGGCAAAGGGACGAGGGGCGGCGGCGCAAAGGCGCGCCGCGGGAGCAGGCGGTGAAACTAGTGATTACGAAACGCACCGCCACAGATCGATGTTGACTCGGCCGAGTCTGTGTCGCGCGATGCAATGCCAGCGCCGGGCGGGGGAGGTCGGGGGTGGCGACGCAAACGCATGCGACGGCAGGGGTTCCACGTGTACCACGACGTGCCCGAGATCCTGGTGAGCGGGCGCGTGTGGCGTCCACGCAACACCTCCGGCTGTCCGTGCGCTACAGGTGTGGCCGCACCTCGATGCGCGACGAGCTCGAGCGCCGCGCGCTGCTTGGCGCTCGGCGTGACATCCGTCACGCGGCGCCGGTCGCCTTGCCGGTACGGTTCGTGATCGCTTCAGCCATTCAACCAGTCACGCTGATCATGACCCACGCCCATCTGCACCTCCAGGCCGACCGCCTCTACAACTTCGACGCCCGCGGCATCGCCAAGCGCTTCCGCCACGCGGCCATCTTCGGCGCCCTCGATGCGCTCACTCCCGGCGAGACGATGCGCTTCTGCAACGACCACGATCCGATTCCCCTCCTGCGCCAGCTCCAGGAACGGTATGGGGACAACGTCCAGATCAACTACGTGCAGAAGGTGCCGGGCGAGGTGGTGATCGACTTTGCGCGAGTAGGGGGCTGATTCACGTAACGACAACTACGCGTACTGCGCACGACGTACGCGTAGTTGTCGTCAGACTTCAGCGACGCTCGCCCCGCTCTCCGCCTCGCACACGTACACCGCGGGCGTGAGCCCGACTTCGCGCTCGTAGCGTTCCGCCACCGCGCCGGCGAAGCGCTCGGCGGAATCGCGCGCCACCAGCGCCACCGCGCATCCACCGAAGCCCGCCCCCGTCATGCGCGCGCCGTAACAGCTCTCCTGCGCGAGTGCGATCTCCACCATCGCGTCGAGCTCCGCGCGCGACACCTGGAAGTCGTCGCGCAGGCTGCGATGGCTCTCCGTCATCAACTCCCCGACACGCCGCGCGTCCCCGGCGCCGAGCGCGGCTGCGGCGGCGAGCACGCGTGCGTTCTCGGTCACCACGTGGCGCGCGCGGCGGCGCGTGACCTCATCCAGTGCGCCGGCTCGCTCGGCGAACAGCGTCTCGTCCACGTCGCGCAGGGCCGGCACGCCGAACAGCGCCGCCGCAGCTTCGCAACGCGCGCGACGCTCGTTGTACTCCGAGTCCACCAGCCCGCGGCGCGTCGCCGTATCCAGGACGACCACCGCGACCTCGCTCGGGAGGGGCACGGCGCGCGTGTCGAGCGAGCGGCAGTCGATCAGCAGCGCGTGGCCGGCCACGCCGGCCGCGGAGATCAGCTGGTCCATGATCCCGCAGTTCACCCCGACCCACTGGTTCTCGGCACGCTGGGCGAGCCGCGCCATCTCTGCGGGCTGCCACGGCAGGTTGCTCACCGCGGCGAATGCGCGTGCCGTCGCCAGTTCCAGTGCCGCGCTCGACGACAGGCCCGCGCCAAGCGGGACGTCGCCGGCCACGACTCCCTCCCAGCCCCGCAGCGAGGCTCCGTCGCGCCGGACCCTCTCGCCGAGCGCCCACGCCACGCCGCGCACGTATTCGCCCCAGCCGCGCTCGCCGTGCTCCACGTTGCCGGTATCGAAGGCGACGTCGCTGTCGAAGTCGAGCGAATGCGCGGTGACGCGGGCGTCGTGGCGCGGGCGAAGGGCGATCCACACCGCCCGGTCGATCGCCATCGGCAGCACGAAGCCGTCATTGTAGTCGGTGTGGTCACCGATCAGGTTCACGCGGCCCGGCGCGCGGGCGAGCAGCGTCGCCTTCGCACCGCTGCGCTGCTCGAGCTCCCGCAGCACACGCTCGCGCAGCGAGCTCATGGCGTCGACGTGCGCTGGAGGGTTTCCGGCAGCTCGCGGAGCCGCTGCGCCGCTGCCTCCGCGGTCAGGTCGCGCTGCGGTTCGCCCAGCATCTCATAGCCGACGAGAAACTTGCGCACCGTAGCCGAGCGGAGGAGGGGCGGATAGAAGTGGAGATGCAGGTGGCACTCCGGGTGCGCGGCGCCATCGGTGGGCGCCTGGTGGATGCCGGCGGAGTAGGGGAAGGAGATGTCGAACAGGTTGTCGTAGCGCGTGGTGAGGCGCTTCACGATGTCGGCGAGCTGGTCACGCTCCGCATCCGTGAGCTCCCCGAGGTGCGACACCGGCCGGCGGGCGATGACGAGTGTCTCGAATGGCCACACCGCCCAGAACGGCACGAGGGCGACGAAGCCTTCGTTCGCGCATACCACCCGCTCGTCACGCGCGAGCTCGAGCGCCAGGTAATCGCCAAGCAGCGTGCGACGGTGCCGAGCGTAGTGTTCACCCTGCCGCTGCAGCTCGAGCGCCGGCTCGCGCGGCACGCTCGACTGTGCCCACACCTGGCCATGAGGGTGCGGATTGCTGCACCCCATCATCTGTCCCTTGTTCTCGAACACCTGCACGTGCGCCACGTCGTCGCGCGCGCCAAGTTCCAGGTACTGCTCCGTCCAGACGTCCACCACGCGGCGCAGCTCGGCGGGCGACAGCTGGGGCAGGGATAGGTCGTGCCGCGGCGAGAAGCAGATCACTCGACAGAGGCCGCTTTCGGCGCGAGCGACCAGCAGGCCATCCACGTCGAGCGACTGCCGCCCGTCGACCGCCAGCGGGCGCAGCGCGGCAAAGTCGTTGTCGAAGACGAAGGTGCTCGTGTAGGCCGGGTTGCGTTCGCCGCCGGCCCGCTCGTTGCCCGGGCAGAGGTAGCATGTGGGATCGTACTGCGGACGCGATTCCGGGGCGCGCGCTTCCACCTGTCCCTGCCAGGGCCGACGCATGCGGTGCGGCGAGACGAGCACCCATTCGCCGGTGAGCAGGTTGCGGCGTCGGTGGGGCTCGTCGACGAGCATGGACTGATTGGAACGCGAGGAGGATGACATGGCGGTGATACAGTGAAGCGTGAGGCGCGGAGCGTTGCAAGCGGGCGGCCACCCCGAGTGGAGGAATCGCTGTTCGGCACGCTGCCCGACGGACGCCCGGTGCGGCGGTTCGTCCTGCGCAATGGCGGCGTGGAGGTGGAAGCGATCGAGTACGGCGCCATCATCACCCGACTCGTCACCCCGGATCATCGCGGCGAGCCAGGCGACGTGGTGCTTGGCTTCGACACGCTGGAGGGCTACCTGACGGATTCGCCGTACTTCGGTGCCGTGGTTGGGCGCTGCGCGAACCGTATCGCGAAGGGGTGCTTCACCCTCGATGGCGTGAGCTACCAGCTCGCGTGCAACGATGGAGCGAACCACCTGCACGGCGGCGTGCGTGGCTTCGACAAGGTGTTGTGGGAGGGGACGCCTGCATCGGACGACGCCATGCCCGGGGTGACCTTCGGCTATTCGAGCGCTGACGGCGAGGAAGGATATCCCGGCGTGCTCGCGGCCCAGGTGACGTATCTGCTCTCCGGCGACGGCGCCCTGCACGTGAGCTATCGTGCGACGACGACCCGGCCGACGATCGTCAACCTTACCCAGCACAGCTACTTCAACCTTGCCGCCAGCGAGGAAGACGTGCTCGACCACGAGCTGCTCGTGAACGCGAGCCGCTTCACACCGGTGGACGACGGGCTGATCCCCACCGGCGAGCTGCGCGCCGTGCAGGGGACACCCTTCGACTTCCGCGCACCGACCGCGCTCGGCGCGCGCATCGACGCGCCCGACCGGCAGCTCGCCGTTGCCGGCGGTTATGATCACAACTTCGTGCTGGATCGGGACGACGACCGATCACTCGTGCTCGCCGCGCGGGTGGTGGAGCCCGTGACGCGCCGCACGCTCGAGGTGCACACCACGGAACCTGGTGTCCAGCTCTACTCGGGCAACTTCCTCGACGGGAGCATCACGGGAAAGGGAGGACGCCGCTATGCGCACCGCACGGGATTCTGCCTCGAGACGCAGCACTTTCCGGACTCACCGAATCACCCGGCCTTCCCGCCCGTGGTGCTGAGGCCGGACGACGAATTCAGGTCGGAGAGCCTGTACCTGTTCGG
>CAMLIU010000231.1 GCA_946479995.1 uncultured Gemmatimonadota bacterium
GGAGAGCTGCGTCTCCTGGAGCTGGATGCCGAGCCGCTCGCGCAGCGCGCGCTCGTCGGTGCGCCAGGAGCGACCGAGAACTTCCACCTCGCCCGCGTCGGGCTCGGTCAGCCCCTCGCAGATCTCGATCGTCGTCGTCTTGCCGGCGCCATTGGGCCCGAGGAGCCCGAAGCATTCTCCGCGCGCCACGGCGAGGTCGAGCCCGTCCACCGCCACCACGTCGGCGTAGGCCTTCCGCAGCCCCGCCACCCGCAACGCCGCCCCCGTCGTGCTCGATGTCATGCGGTCAAAGGTAATGGTGCAGTGGGAAATGAAACTGCAGAAGCGGGAGGAACGGAAAGGGCCGGATTTTCAACTACGAAACTGCCGGATTCCCTCCTCTTCGCAGAAGGCTCCGCCCACGACGGAGGCTCCCGATGCCGTTCCAATCAATTCAGGAACTGTGAAGGTGTAAGGGCCAGCCCTGGTGCACGGAGCAACGATGCAAAGAGGGACAGATCCGGCCGTTCCAGTCAGGATCCGGTCGTTTCCGTTCCGCTCGCTTTTGGTGTCTGTGATGCCGCGAACCACTCCCGTCCGGCGTCGAGCAGCGATCGCGTCGTCACGCCATCCCGGATCGCGATCGCCTCGCGGAATGCCCGCAGCTTCTCCTCGTAGGCGAGCAGCGCCGCCGTGATCGCGTCGGCGTTGTCGGCGGCGATCGCCGTCCACATGGCGGTGGAGCTTCCTGCCAGGCGCGTCATGTCGCAACCCCCGGGGCCGAGCGCCGAGCGCGGGATGCCGGCGTCGTCGAGCGTGCACGCGAGCGCGCTGGCCATGAAGTGCGGCAGGTGACTGCGCCATGCCATCTCGTCGTCGTGCACCCCAGCATCCAGAGCTTCCGTATGCGCGTCGAGTGCATTCCAGAAGCGCTCCGCCAGCCGAAGCGAGGTCGATGCGGTACTGGCGGCCGGGCAGAGGAACACCCGGGCGCCAGCGAACAGGCACTCACGCCCGGCGTCGAAGCCGGAGCGGTGGCTTCCCGCCAGCGGATGCGCGCCCACGAAGCGCTCACCGGCTCCAGCCTCTTCGGCGCACTTCACCACGCTGCGCTTCGTGCTCGCGACGTCCATGAGCAGTCGTGCCTTCGTCGCGCGACGCGCGAGCAGCGGCAGCGCGAGGCAGGTGGCGTCCACGGGAAGGGCGAGCAGCACCACCTCGGCATCCTCGATGCCGGCGAGGTCGCGTCCCAGCGCCGCGTGTACCACCCCGGCCTGCATCGCCCCGTCCAGGTGGGCGGCGTTGCGGTCGTAGGCCAGCACTCGAGCGCCGCGCGCCGAGAGGGCACGGGCCAGCGACCCACCCATGAGGCCGAGCCCGACGATGGCGACGGTCGACTCGGCAATCACGGCGCGTCGCCTCCTTCCTGGACGCCGCGCGACATCCCGACGATGCGCCAGAAGATCTCGCGGGTCGCCTCCTCGGGTACGCCGAGCTCGCGCGCCGCGTTAACGGCGCGCCGGATCACTTCGGCCTCGCGTGCCGCGTCGAGGATGGGGCGGCCGGCTTCCCGCTTGATCTCACCGGTGCGCTGGGCGAGCGCCAGGCGCTCGCCGATGAGGGAGATGATCTGGCGGTCGATCTCCTCGATCCCGCGACGGAGCGTCGCCAGCTCGTCGCTGTCCTCTCCTGCCTTCTCCACGCTCACGCTGCGGTCTCCGCGAGCACGTTCACGCGCGGCGGCCGCGCCGGCGCCGCCATCGAGCGTCCCGCTGCGGCGGCAAAGGCGCCGATCCGGCTCATCATCTCCGCGAAGGCTGGCAGGGTGAGCGACTGGTCCCCGTCGGACAGCGCGCACTCCGGGTTCGGGTGGACCTCGACGATCAGTCCGTCCGCCCCCGCCGCGATGCCGGCGAAGGCGAGTGGCGCCACCAGCTCGGCGTCACCGCCGGCGTGGCTCGGGTCCACGATCACCGGCAGGTGCGTCTCGCGCTTCAGCACGGGGATCGCCGAGACGTCGAGCGTGTTCCGCGTTGCGCGCTCGAAGGTGCGGATGCCACGCTCGCAGAGCACGACGTTCGTGTTCCCGTGCGCCATGATGTACTCCGCCGCCATCAGCAGCTCGGTGATCGTCGCCGACAGCCCGCGCTTGAGCAGCACGGGCCGCTGCACGCGTCCCAGCTCGGCGAGGAGGGCGAAGTTCTGCATGTTGCGCGCGCCCACCTGCAGCATGTCGGCGTGTGCGGCGACGAGGTCCACGTCCCGCGTGTCGAGCACCTCGGTCACCACCGGCAGCCCCTCGCTCGCCCGCACCTCGGCGAGCAGGGCGAGCGCCTCGCGGCCCAGCCCCTGGAAGCTGTAGGGCGACGACCGCGGCTTGAACGCGCCGCCACGCAGCACCGTCGCGCCGGCGTCGCGCACCGCGGCGGCCGTGTCGCGCAGCATGTCAGGTCCTTCCACCGAGCAGGGGCCGGCGATCACGGTGATCCCCTCGCCACCGATGGTGGCGTGCTCGCCCACCCGCACCACCGTGCGGTTCACGGCGAACTCGCGCGACGCGCGCTTGTACGGCTTGAGCACGGGCATCACCGACTCCACGCCGGCGAGCGACTTGAGCGGCACCTCGGCCAGTCGCGCCTCGTCGCCGATGCAGCCGATGATCGTCCGCTGTTCGCCGCGCGAGAGGTGGGTGTGCAGGCCGGCTGCCTCCACCCGCTCGCGGATGTGATCGAGCTCGGCGTCGGAGATGTCGGGGCGGGTGATGATGATCATGGACGGACCTGGCGTGAATGGGGAAGTGGCGCGAACGAAAAACGGCCCGTGGGGATCCACGGGCCGTCGGGTGTCGCAGTGCGTTGGGCTCTTGCTGCCTCAGTCGCGCATACGTCTCCAACTCCGGCCCGTCGCGGGACGGCCGTAGTAATACGAAAAGACGTAGGAGTAGTGCTGCGCGGAGGTCATGGGCACACGATAGGGCCGCGGGCGGTCAGGCGTCAAGAGCCAGGAACGCAGGCGGGGGCACCGAGTCCGTGTTCGGCGCCCCGCATGACGTTCACGACGAGTGAGCTCAGATCGTGCTGCGCTTCCGGCGAGCGATGGCGAACACGCCGATCAGGCCCGTGCCGAGCAGGACGAGGCTCGCCGGCTCGGGAACGGTCGTCGGTGGCGGAACCTCAGGCACGCCGCCCTTGCCCGTGCCGAAGTCGAAGAGGAGCGCCGTGTCGTACGCCATGTCGCTTTCGTTGTTGACGCCGAACATGATCTGGTAGGTGTCGTTGGCCGCGAGGTCCAGCGACGCCTGGATCCAGCCCGTGTCGCCGCAGCCTTGCCCGGGGCCCTGATAGCAGCGTCCACTGTACGATCCCAGTCCCGAGAAGACGGTCGCGCCCGGTGTCACGCCGACGGGATACGGACTGATTACGACGCCCGGTGCGATGCCCGGGAGCCCGAACCCCGGCACGGTGCTCCCGGACGGATTCGTGCGCGCCGTGAACAGCGTCGTCGTCCCGCTCGAGAGACCGATGAGCTGGACGTAGGCATAATCCGTGAACGTGCTCGTCCCGTCCGAGGTGATGAAGTTGAAGAAGAAGGAGAGGTTCTGGCCGGCGGTGCCGACGAAGGGGCTCGAGAGGAGCTGCGACCCATTCCGGCTCGCTTCGATGTCCAGCGGATTGGCGAAGTTGTCGCTCCCGGTCGTCGTCACGTAGCCGACCTGGCTCGACCCCGTTGGTACTGCGGTGATGCTTCCATCGGGGGTGCTTGCTGTGCTGCATGTACCATTGCAGGTATATCCCGCCGGAATTCCTCCGTTGAATACCTGCGCCTGTGCAGTCGCGCCGAGCATGACCAGCCCGGCCGCTGCCGACACTGCCCACATCGGTCTCATCGCGTCTCCCTCCCTGTCCGCACCGCGTAGTTGGTAAGCCTGCCAATAGAGCCGCGCCCGCGATGTGGCGTCGCGGACGAAGCGGCACGCGGGTGTGCAAGTCTCCGGCCCCTGTTGCCTGCATCACCCGTTTTTCGTGATCCACGCCTCACCGACACTCGAGATGATCATGCGCTCCTTCATCGCTGCCCTCCTTTGCCTGACAGCGCTCCCCGCGTTCGCCCAGTCCGGACGTGCCCGCGCCCGTGACCTCGGCGTCGCGCCCGGCATCTTCGCGCCCGGGCCCCTCAATGCCATCACCGACGTCGCCGGGGTGAAGGTGGGGCAGGTGACGATCAACTCCGGTGACTCGATCCACACCGGCATCACCGCCATCCTGCCGCACGGCGGCAACCTGTTCGGCGATCGCGTCCCCGCCGC
>CAMLIU010000232.1 GCA_946479995.1 uncultured Gemmatimonadota bacterium
CCGGTTCGAGGCGGTGCAGGAGCACTTCAGCACGATCACGACGCACGTGCAGGAGAACTTCTCCGGCGTGCGCGTGGTGCGCGCCTACCGGCAGGAGCGCGCCGAGACGGCACGCTTCGCCGCGCTCAACGAGACGTACCTCCAGCGCAACATGAGCCTCGCCATGCTGTACGGGGCGATGAACCCGCTGTTCGGCCTGCTCGCCGGCTTGAGCGTCGTCGTCGTGCTCGGACTCGGCGGCCAGCTCGTGGTGAACGGCACGATCAGCGTCGGCGCCTTCGTGGCGTTCGGCTTCTACGTGGGGATCCTCACCTGGCCGCTCATCGCCCTCGGCTGGGTGATCAACCTCTTCCAGCGCGGCGCGGCGAGCATGGGCCGCCTGCTGGAGGTGCTCGACGCGGGCGCCGAGGTGCGGTCGCCGGAGGCGCCGAAGTCGCTGCCACCGGCACAGGGGGGACGCTCGCTCGAGTTCCGGGACGTGGGATTCCACTTTCCCGGCACCGAGGGACACGAGCCGCGGTGGGTGCTGCGCCACGTGTCGTTCAGCGTGCCGGCCGGTGCCACCCTCGCCGTCGTCGGAGCCACGGCGAGCGGGAAGAGCACGCTGATCGACCTCATCCCGCGGCTGCACGATCCGCAGGAAGGGGAGATCCTGCTCGACGGGGTGCCGATCCGCGAGCTGTCGCTGGAGACGTTGCGCGCCGAGATCGGCTACGTGCAGCAGGAGAGCTTCCTGTTCAGCGACACCATCGCCGCGAACCTCGGCTACGGTGATCCGGCGCACTCGCTGAAGGAGCACGGCACCGACGACGAGCGCGCGCCCGAGCAATCGCGCGCGCTGGGTGAGCTGGACGCAGCCAGCAACGTGTGGGCGGCGGAGGTGGCACAGCTGGACGACACGGTGCGCGCCTTTCCGCACGGCTACGGCACGCAGCTCGGCGAGCGCGGGATCAACCTCAGCGGCGGCCAGAAGCAGCGGCTGTCGCTGGCGCGCGCCCTCGCGCGGCGCCCGCGTGTCGTGCTGCTCGACGACGCCTTGTCGGCGGTGGACACGCACACGGAGGCGGAGATCCTCCGCGGGCTCCGGACGACCCTCAGCGGGCGCACGGCGGTGATCGCCTCGCACCGCATCAGCGCCATCCGTGACGCGAGCTGGATCATCGTGCTGGACGAGGGACGGGTGGTGGAACAGGGGACGCACGACCGGCTGATCGCCGCTGGAGGCCGCTACACGGCGCTGCTCCAGCGCCAGCAGCTCGAGGAGTCGCTGGAGGGCGGCAGCGTGGAGGGTTCGGCGGAGCCGGTGGCTACGGCTGCGCAGGACGACTAGAATTCGGCCATGCACCGCCTCGACACGGACCTTCGCGGATCCCTCTCCCAATCGGCATCCGCGGAGAGCCGAGTGGCCGCACTCGAAGCGCAGCTCGCGCGCGCTCATGAGCACATCGCCGAGCTGGAAGCGCGCGACAGCCTGAAGACGCAGTTCCTCGCCAACATCTCGCACGACCTTCGCACGCCGCTCACGGCGGTGATCACGCACGCCGAGATCCTGCGCGACGGGATCCTCGGTGAGCTCACGCCACGGCAGCTGGACAGCATCTCGGGGATCATCACCGGCGGGCGGCAGCTGCTCGACCAGGTGGGCGAGATCCTCGCCTATGCGCGCGGCGCGGCGAACCAGCTCACCCTCACGCCGACGCGGTTCGAGCTGCACGGCGTGGTGGCGCAGCTGACGGCGCTCAACGAGTCGCTGGCGCACCGGAAGGGACTCGAGCTCACGACCGACGTGCCGACGGAGCTGGAGCCGATCACGGCGGACCGCGAGAAGATCGCCCACGTGATGGGCAACCTGCTCGGCAACGCGATCGACTTCACGCCGAGCGGCGGCCGCGTGTGGATCTCGGCGCGGTGCGTGGACAGTGAGCACGGGCGCGAGTGCCTCGTGGAAGTGGGCGACACCGGGATCGGCATCGATCCCGAGCACCACGAGCTGGTGTTCCGCGAGTTCGCCCAGGTGGATGCGAGTGCGTCGCGCCAGCATCACGGCACGGGGCTCGGCCTCACGATCGCGCGCAAGATGGTGGAGCTGCACGGCGGCCGGATCTGGCTGCAGAGCGTGCTCGGCCAAGGGAGCCGCTTCTTCTTCACCATCCCCTACCCGACGACCTGATCGTGACGGGCCGTCCGGCGCACGTGCTGGTGGCCGAGGACAACGCGCTGGTGGGTGGCGCGATGCGGCTGCTGCTCGAGGAGAGCGGATTCCGCGTGTCGATATGCGGGAGCATCGCATCCACGGTCGCGACCGCCGCCGCCGACCCGGTGGATGTCCTCCTGCTCGACCTCGGGCTTCCCGACGGCGACGGCATGCTGGCCCTCTCCGAGCTCCGGGCCCTCGGCGCCCCGCCCCATGTGGCCGTCGCCCTCACCGGCCGCGACGAGCCCGAGGTCGCAGCACGGTGCATCGAGGGCGGATGTGCGGCGGTGCTGGTGAAGCCGGTGCCGGCTCGCGAGCTGGTGGCGAAGGTACGGGACTGGGCTTCGTCGCCCAGGTGAGCTCGTGATGGCTTACCGAAAAAGCGTTGGGAACGGAAAGGGCCGGATTGAACCTGAAACGGCAGGATTCTCTCCTCATCCGGGATGACTCCATGCGCCATGGAGCATCCCGAGGCCGTTCCAATTCATTCAATGACTTTGAAGGTGTAGAGGCTGGCCCTCGGTGCGCGGAGCCACGATCGCGCGAGGGACAGATCCTGCCGTTTCAGGCAGTTCATCCGGCCCTTTCCGTTCCGAAACGCTTTTCGAGCCACGGCGTGAGGAGCGGTCAGAGCCGCGATCGCAGCGCCGCTGGCGTGATCTTCTGCAGGGACGCGGCGATCACCGTGAAGTAGTCGAACATCATCAGCAGGCCGACGATCACGAGGATCACGCCACTCACCTGTGACACGCGCGCCAGGTAGGGGCGGAAGCGGCGGACGGTGATGATGAAGCGCTCGACTGCCACGGCCGCGAGCAGGAAGGGGAGTGCGAGGCCGAGTGAGTACGCGAACAGCAGCGGCAATCCGCGCGAGAGGTCGGCTTCGGCGGCGGTGTAGGTGAGGATGGAACCGAGGATCGGGCCGAGGCACGGCGTCCATCCGGCGCCGAACGCCACGCCGACCAGCACCGACCCCAGGTAGCCCATCGGCTTGTCGGCGAGGTGCACGCGCCGGTCGCGATCGAACACGCCGATGCGCGCGATCCCCATCAGGTACAGGCCGAACAGCACGATCAGCGCGCCGCCGACGCGCGTGATCCACACGCGATAGGCCAGCAGCAGCCGGCCGAGCACCGTGGCCGAGGCGCCGAGGGCGACGAAGATGAGGGTGAAGCCGAGGACGAACAGGAGCGCGTGGACGAACGCCGCGCGTCGTGAGCGCGCGAGGTCGTCCAGCCCCACGCCGGTGACGAAGGTCAGGTAGCTCGGGATGAGGGGCAGGACGCAGGGCGAGATGAAGCTCAGCAGCCCCGCGCCGAAGGCGAGCGCGATGCCGAACGAGGGCGCGTCGGACACGACGCCGCGCTAGGTGCGCGCCGGCTCGGGGAGCGCGGCGCGGAACTCGTCGCCGGAGAGGCGAATGGTTTCGTCGGTCTCGCCGGAGCGACGCGAGACGCCGCGCACGACGGCGTCCACGGTGAGGAGCGGGGCGTCGGCCTCCTCGGTGACCGTGAGCTCCCACTTGCCGCGCTCGGGCCCCTTGAGGGTGTGCCGGAAGCGCGCCGTGTAGACCGTGTAGCGGGTCGGTCGCGTGTCGACGGTCTCCTCCGGCTCAGGCAGGATCTCCTCGTCCACCTCGATCTCGTCCACCTCGATCTCGGCCGTCACGACCTCCTCCGAGGCGAGGCCGAGGTCGGGCTGCACCTCTTCCACCGTCTCGACCTCCACGGCCTCGACGATCGCCGTCTCCTCCACGGGCGGCTCCTCGCGATGCACGGCGACGACCGCCACGCCGCTCTCCTGCCCGCCCTGACGGATGGCGCCGAACAGGTGCACCTCCGCCACGCGCTCGGCGGGAACCTGCGCGGCGATGCCGGCGAGGAATCGTGCTCTCGTCTCGTCGGTCATCAGGCGGTTGCGAGGTCACGGGGAACGGACGCGGCGAGACGGCGCTGGTCGAGCTCGCGCTCCACGTACAGGCGAAGGATGTGCATGAAGTCCTGCGCGTTGGTGACGACGCCGAACGCCTGGTGGGTGCCGCGGTCCTTGAGCTTGCTGACGACGAACTCGCTCGAGTCCACGCAGATCG
>CAMLIU010000233.1 GCA_946479995.1 uncultured Gemmatimonadota bacterium
GTGCGGCTCTCATGATTTCTTTCCGTGACTCATGTCCAGGCTTCCCTCTTCCACACCGGCGCCGCCGATCGATCGCGCGGCACTCGAGCAGGTGGCCGCCACGCTGGCGGGTCCACATTTGCGGCGCGACGTGCCGCTCGCTCCATACACGACGTTCAAGATCGGCGGGCCCGCCGATCTCCTGTTCGAGGCCGACAGCGCCGACGCGCTCGCCAACGCCATCCTAACCGCGCGCACGGCGCAGGTTCCGTACTTCGTGCTCGGACTCGGTGCGAACGTGCTGATCGGCGATCGCGGCGTGCGCGGCCTCGTCATCCGGAACGTCGCCACGCACCGCGTCTTCCACGACGACGGCCGGCTCTGGGTCGAGAGTGGCGCCGTGATGGCGCGCCTCATTCCGGAGGCGGTCCGCCGCGGGTGGTCGGGACTCGAGCACTACGTGGGCATTCCCAGCACCGTTGGCGGCGCCATCTGGCAGAACCTGCATTTCCTGTCGCCGGCGCCCGAACGCGAGCGCACGATGTTCATCGCCGAGATCTTCCGGTCGGCCGACCTCCTGACCGAGGAGAACGAGCGGAAGACGGTGGACGCCGGCTACATGAAGTTCGGCTACGACGACACGATCCTTCACCACCGGCAGGACGTCGTGCTCTCGGTCACCTTCCAGCTCGAGAAGGGCGACCCGTTCGTGATGCACCGCATCATGCAGGAGAACCTGAGCTGGCGCGGTGGTCGGCACCCGTGGCTCGAGTGGCATCCGAGCGCCGGGTCCATCTTCAAGAAGATCGAAGGAGTGGGAGCCGGGCGTCTCGTGGATCAGTGTGGCCTCAAGGGGTATCGGGTGGGCGACGCGCAGATCTCGCACATCCACGCCAACATCATGGTCAATCTCGGTCAGGCCACCAGCGCTGACGTCATCGGCCTCATCAGGCACGCGCAGCAGTGCGTGAAGGACCGCTTCGGCTACGAGCTCGAGCCGGAGATCAACTTCGTCGGCGAGTTCTAGCGAGCTGCCGCCGCCGATCGCTCAGCTGATGGGCTTGCGGTCGTCCGGCGGCACGAAGTTCGACAGGAAGAGCCGCTCCTGCGGCGTGAGGCTCGCGATTCCCGACTTGCTGATCTTGTCGAGGATGCGGTCCACCTCCTCGCGATTGATGGCGTGAATGCGCGTGCGGTCCACCTTCCGCCAGTCGCCGACCAGCGAGTCCTTGGCTGGCGGCGGGGCGGTCGCCTGCTTGCGGAAGCGCTTCGTGCCCTGATGCCGCTGCATGTACAGCAGGCACAGGAAGCCGCCGACGAAGCCGCCGAGGTGGGCGAAGTGCGCCGTCCCCGACGCGCCGCCGCCGAAGCCCCACCACAATGACAGCACCGTGTAGCCGATGACCAGCCACCGCGCCTCGATCGGCAGCACGCCCCAGATGTAGATGCGGTCGCGGGGCCAGAAGCGCGCGTAGGCGAGCATCACGCCGAAGATCGCGCCCGAGGCGCCGACGATCGGCGCCGCCGGTGCGAACACGAACGACAGCAGTCCGCCGGTGATGCCGCTGATCATGTACAGCGAGAAGAACCGCTCCGAGCCGATGCGCTGCTCCACGCGCGGACCGAAGAAGTACAGCGCGATCATGTTGAAGAGGATGTGCGTCAGGCCCGCGTGGACGAACATGTAGGTCACGATCGTCCACGGCCTTGCCAGTATGAACGCCGGGATGAAGGCCAGCTGCACTTCCAGCCCGGGCACCGTCATCTGCAGGAAGAAGACGAGAACGTTCGCGATCAGCAGTCGTTGGACCCACGGGGTCACGGCCGTACCTCCCTCAGGAAACCGTATTGCGCTCGAGCGCTTCCAGCGCGGCGGTCTCACGCTCCCATACCGCCAGCGCCTCGTCGAGCTGCATTCGTAAGCTATCGAGCCGCGCGCCGAGTCGGTGCGCCTCTTCTACTCCACCGTCCTTCGTATAGAGCCCGGGGTCCTCGAGGGTGCGCGTCACTTCTTCCACCTGCTGCTCGAGCGCCGCCACCGCCTGCTCCGCACGCTCCGTACGCTGCCGCAGGTCGCGAAGTTGCCGCCGCGGGTCTGGCGCGCGCACCTGCTCGCGGCGCGCCGTCCGCTTCTTCTCCTCCACGCGCCGGAGCGCCTGGTCCTCGGCGGCCCGCACCGCCGCAGCGTGCTCGCGCTCCGCGCTGGCGACCTCCCATTCGGCGAAGGTGCCGTCGAAGGTGGTGATGTGGCGGTCGTGCAGCACCCACACGCGGTTCGCCAGCGCGCGCAGCATCGCGCGGTCGTGGCTGACGAGGATCACCGTCCCCTCGTATCCCTCGATCGCGTCCTCCAGGACCTCGATCGTCTCGACGTCCAGGTGGTTCGTCGGCTCGTCGAGCACCAGCAGGTTGGCGTGGGTGAGCATCAGCATCGCCAGCGCCACCCGCGCCCGCTCCCCGCCGGACAGCGTAGCCGCGCGACGCTGCACCTCGTCGCCCGAGAAACCGAACCGCCCGAGGTGGCCCTGCACGAGACGTCGCTCCCACTGCGGACGGAGGTTATGGATAACGTCGTAGAGCGTCTCGTCGAGCGGCACCTGCGCCAGCTGCTGGTCGTAGTAGGCCACCCGGATCGAGTTGCCCACGCGCAGCTCGCCGCCATCGGGGGCACGCTCGCCCACGAGGGTCCTGAGTAGCGTGGACTTGCCTGCGCCGTTCGGCCCGATGATGCCCAGCCGGTCGCCTCGCATGATGCGTCCGGAGAAGTCCTCGATCAGCACGCGGTCGGCGACACTGATGCGCAGGTGCTCCGCGACGGCCACCTGGTCACCGCCCCGCTCGCTCGCCTCCAAGCGCAACGCCATCGTGTCTTCTTCGCCGACCGGCGCACCCAGCCGCGGGAGGCGCTCGAGCAGTTTTCGTCGCCCCTTGGCCTGCTTGCTGTTCTGGCCGGCGATGTTGCGCGCGATGTAATCGCTCTGTGCCGCAATCACCTTCTGCTGCTTGTCGAACGCGCGCTGCTGGCTGAGCCGCCGCTCCTGGCGCTGCTGCACGAACGACTCGTAGCTCCCCGTGTATGCGGTCGCCGTGTCTCCTTCGAAGTGCAGCACGTGATCCACCACCGCGGCCAGGAAGGCGCGGTCGTGGCTGATGAGGATCACCGTGCGTTCGGTCTCCTGGAGATACTGCTCCAGCCAGCGCGTGGTCTCGAGGTCCAGATGGTTCGTCGGCTCGTCGAGCAACAACACGTCGGAGGGCGCCACCAGCTGGCGCGCCAGCCCGACACGCCCCCGCTCGCCTCCGCTCAGTTGCTCGAGCGGGCGCGTCCGTGCCTCTCTTGCATCGAAGCCGAGCCCCTGAAGCACCGCATCCACCCGCGGCGCAATCGTGTACCCGCCTTCCCGCTCGAAGCGCTCCAGGTCTCGGCCGTACCGCTCCAGGGCGGCTTCGTCGTGTGACGCAGCGAGCGCCTCCGCCTGCTCGGCGAGCGACCGCTCGAGCGCGAGCAGATCGGCAAACGGCCCGGCAGCGGCCTCCCACACGGTAGTGGCTTCGCCATAGTCTCGGTGCTGACCGAGGAGCGATATGATGAGCCTTGACTGTCGCGTTACTGTTCCGTAAGACGGCTGAAGATCGCCGGTGAGCAACCTGAACAGTGTCGTCTTGCCCGTCCCATTCCGGCCAACGATCCCCCACCGCTCTCCCGAGCTTACGGTGAAAGTGATGTCCCGGAACAGGGTGGTGGCGCCGAAGTCCACGCCGGCGCCGCCCACTGAAATCTGCGTCATCCCTCCTCTCCCCTTGGCCGTCTCCGACTCACGGGGCGATCCACCCCTTCCAGGTCTCTTCCGCGGGGCCGATGCTGAGTGCGTTGCCGTGGCGGACGAGCGGCATCTTCAGCAGGAGGGGCTCGTCCACGAGGATCGCCAGCCACCGCTCATCTCCATAGCGCGCGGTGCGCAATCCAAGGTCGGCGAACCGCTTCGAGCTCTCGTCGATGAGCGACTGCACCCCGAACTTCTGGGCGAAGCGCATCAGTTCGCCGCGGGAGGCCGCGCGCTCTGCGAGATCCACGAAGTGCGTGCGAATCCGACGTTCGGCGAAGAAGCGGAGCGCCTTGCGCGTTTCGGCGCTCTTCTTCGTGCCGAAGACCTGAACGTCCATGCGTGCGGAGTGGATATAATGAAACGGCGCGGACGGGCCGCGCCTCCGTTACCTTTGCGCTCTCGTGAGTCGCTCCAGCGAGTATACCTATACCCCGGCGTGGTGGGTACCGGGTGC